>DMYM01000417.1:2394-2649 GCA_003483645.1 Verrucomicrobiales bacterium | reverse complement strand
TGCCGCCTGTCGGTAGACGATCTTCCCGCCCTTCGCTTCGACCTCGATCACATCGCCCTCGACAAAGGTACCTTCCAGCACTTCCAGGCTGAGAGGATCGAGGAGATGCTTCTGGATGGCCCGCTTGAGAGGTCGCGCTCCGTAGACTGGATCGTAGCCCTGGTTGGCCAGGAATTCCCCGGCCCCGGCACTCACTGCCAGCCCGAGACCCTGCCTGGCCAGGCGCTTCCTCACCCGCTCCAGTTGAAGTCCCAC
>DMYM01000417.1:1818-2008 GCA_003483645.1 Verrucomicrobiales bacterium | reverse complement strand
GCGATTGAGGAACTCCGGACGGAAATGCGCACGCAGGGCCTCGGTCACCCCGGCTTCCCGCTGTTCCGTATTCTCCTCCTCGGTAATGAACTGGTTCCCGATGTTTGAAGTCATGATCAGGACCGTGTTTCGGAAGTCCACCGTCCGGCCCTGCCCGTCGGTAACACGCCCGTCGTCGAGGACCTGGAGC
>DMYM01000417.1:0-1624 GCA_003483645.1 Verrucomicrobiales bacterium | reverse complement strand
CCTCCGAATCCTGCCCCTCGGGCTGGTTCACCAGATACTCCGAACCGAGATTCGAGGTCATGATGATCAGCACGTTGCGGAAGTCGACCGTACGACCCTGGCCGTCGGTCAGGCGCCCGTCGTCGAGGACCTGGAGCAGGAGGTTGAAAACATCGGGATGCGCCTTCTCGATTTCGTCAAAGAGCACCACCGAGTAGGGCTTGCGCCGCACGTGTTCGCTCAACTGGCCTCCCTCTTCATAACCGACGTATCCCGGGGGGGCACCAATCAGGCGGGCCACGCTGTGCTTCTCCATGTACTCCGACATGTCGATCCGCACCATCGCCCCTTCGTCGTCAAAGAGGAACTCGGCCAGGGCCTTGGAAAGCTCTGTTTTGCCCACCCCGGTCGGACCAAGAAAGAGGAATGAGCCAATGGGCCGGTTTTCATCCTGTAAACCTGCCCGTGCACGCCGCACCGCGTTCGAAACGGCATCGATGGCGGTTCGCTGCCCGATAACGCGTTCACCCAGACGTTCTTCCATCTTCACGAGCTTGCAACGCTCAGCTTCCCGGAGCCGGTTCACCGGGATCCCCGTCCAAGAGGCCACCACCCTGGCGATATCCTCCTCCGTGACCTCTTCCTTCAGGAGTTGTCCTCCGACCTGTCGGTCCCCAAGACGTTCCTGGGCCTGCTGGAGATTCTTCTCAGCTTCCGGCAAGGCACCGTAGGTCAGTTCGGAGGCCCGGGCCAGGTCGCCGATACGCTGGGCCTGCTCAGCCTCCGTCTTCACCTGGTCGATGTGCTCCTGGAACCTGCGGGCTTCATCGATAATCTCCTTCTCATTGCGCCACTGCGCCAGCAGGCCCGCCGACTTCTCCTTCAGGTTGGCCATCTCCTCCACCACCTTCTCCAGGCGCTCCGCACTCGCGGGATCAGACTCCTTTTCCAAGGCCTGACGTTCCATCTCAAGTTGCATGATCTGCCTCTCAATCTGATCGATCTCGGTGGGCATGGAATCCAGTTCGATCTTGAGGCGGGAAGCCGCCTCGTCCATCAGGTCTACCGCCTTGTCGGGAAGGAAGCGGTCCGAGATATAGCGATCTCCCATGGTAGCCGCCGCCACCAGGGCGCTATCCTGGATCCTTACCCCGTGGTGCACTTCATATCGCTCCTTGAGGCCCCGAAGGATCGCGATGGAATCCTCCACCGAGGGTTCCTCCACCTTCACCGGCTGAAAGCGGCGCTCAAGCGCGGCATCCTTTTCAATATACTTGCGATATTCGTCGAGCGTGGTGGCTCCAATGGTGCGCAGTTCCCCGCGGGCCAACTGTGGCTTGAGCAGATTGGAGGCATCGACCGCTCCTTCACTCGCGCCTGCGCCGACGATGGTGTGGAGTTCATCAATGAAGAGCACAATCTCTCCCTCCGCTTCGGTAATCTCCCTGAGAAAGGCCTTGAGCCGGTCCTCGAACTCCCCGCGGTACTTTGCTCCTGCAATCATTCCTCCCAGGTCCATCGCGATGATGCGCTGGTTCTTCATGGATTCCGGCACATCACCACTTACAATCCGGCGCGCCAACCCCTCCACGATGGCGGTCTTGCCCGTCCCTGGTTCCCCGATGAGAACCGGGTTGTTCTTGGT
>DMYM01000457.1 GCA_003483645.1 Verrucomicrobiales bacterium | reverse complement strand
CTGAGCCGCGAGGCTATTCTCGCCAACGCTGAAACCTACACCACGCAGGCTTTCAAGGTCCTCGATAAGAACAGAACCGAAGTGGTTTTCAACGGCGAGTGGTTTCGGCAAATGACTTTCGAGGATGTCCTGCGACTCAACGCCCGAGTGACCATGCAACAGATGCTGCAACGGGATGACTTCAGAAAGCGCATCGACAAAGGACAGGAAGTACGGCTCCACGAAATCCAGTACCCCATCGTGCAGGGCTGGGACTCGGTGGAAGTGCGTGCCGATGTGGAGCTCGGAGGCACCGATCAGCTCTTCAATCTCCTGGTCGGCCGGGACCTGCAGAAGGAGGAAGGGCAGCCCCAGCAGGTGGTCATGACCATGCCGCTCCTGGAGGGAACGGATGGGGTCAGGAAGATGTCCAAGTCCTATGACAACTACGTCGGGGTCTCCGAGCCTCCCAACGAAATGTTCGGCAAACTCATGAGCATCTCGGATGACCTCATGGATCGCTACTACCTCCTCCTGCTGGGCGAGTCCCGCGACAAAGATCTCCACCCCATGGAAGCCAAGAAACAGCTGGCCCAACGAATCACCACCCGCTTCCACAGCGAGCAGAAAGGCTCCGGCGCACGGGAGGATTGGGAGACCCGCTTTTCCAGGAGGGATCTCGCCGGTGCGGATCTTCCCGAACTGGAGGCGGCCGGACTTCCTGGCGACCTCACCGTCCTGCATCTGGCGGCCCATGCCTACCAGGTGGGCTTCGACCAGGCGAAATCCAACGGCGAGCTCAAGAAGCAGTTCATCTCAACGGGGGCGGTCCAGCTCAACGGTGAAAAGCTCACCGACCCCAACGCCCCGGTAGAGCCGCAACCCGGCGACATCCTCCGTCTCTCGAAGAAACACTCCGTCCGCTTCTCCTGAACCCGTTTTCCTCCCTGAATTTCTCACTTAGAAATTAGTATTTGAGAGTTTCCGAATTACACTTGCTCATGCCTTGGGTCCTGCGCTTCGCCTCTCCGGTTCTCGCCGCCATCCTCCTCACCCAATGCGCCATCGGACCCACCGCGCGTACCCCCAGTCCACGCTCCTACCGCCTGGCTGCCCTCGGCTACGAACCGCTCCAACTGAAGAAGTCGCCCGGCGATTCCCGCTATTCCGGGCGCTTCCGGGTCAACGGCAAGGAGGTACGTTTCCTCATCGATTCGGGCGCCAACAGCACTGATCTCGACTACGAACTGGCCACTTCCTTCGGCATCGAGCCCGAGAAGTCGCTCAAAATCGTGAGCCGCGGCGCGCTCGGACGTCCGGTCAGTTCCTGGGTTGGCATCGGGGCTCTGGGAGCCGGACACGTCACCGCCACGCCTTTCCCCTTCATGCTCGCTCCGCCCACCAAACGCCACACTGCTACCAGCCGCTATGACGGCCAGATTGGACTCGATGCGCTGAGCGGACTGGCCGCCCTGATTGACCTGCAGACCGGCAAGCTCTGGATCCCCGGACCACAGGCCAAGAACGCGCGACACGGTGATATCCATGCCCTGGGCCGCCACGAAGGCCTGGGTTTTGACTCGTTGCGCCTCGAAACTGCCGGCCGCCTTCCCCACCTCCTCGTCAGGTGCCGCTATCAGGGCAACCGTTTGACCTGGGTAGTCGACACCGGGGCGGAGGTGACCGTGATGGCCTCCGAAACCGTGCAGCGCCTCGGCGTTCCCACCACCGCCTCGCGCTCCAAGATCATCGATGCCTCCGGTGACCGTGCCTCCGTCCGCACCGCAGTCCTCCGGGACGTCGTCTTCGGCCAACTTGTGGTCAGCGAATTCCAGGTCGCCGTGACACCCCTCGAAACCATCCGCCGCACCTTCCGGGACCGCTCCGGCCGCCCCGTCGACGGCATCATCGGGATGGATTTCCTGGAGGAGAGCAGCGCCCTCCTGGACACCGCCTCCCGGGTTCTCTATGTGGGCGACCCGCCTCGCTCGCAGTTGAACTAACCTGCGGTTTTCCCTGCGTGGGCGGCCAGTGCTCCTCCTGGTCCCCATGGTGAACACCGTGCACACAATTCACCACCGCACCTGCACTCCCCCGAACACACCCAACCCCCGACCGGGGAAGTTGGCCACTTCCTCGTAATCGCGATCCAACAGGTTCTCAACGCGGCCGTGTAGCGAAACGTGATCGCTCACCCTGTACCTGCAGTAGGCCCGCAGGAGGATCATCTCGTCGAGCGACTTCCGGGCGGCGGGAAACACCCTGAAATCGTTGTCCACCACACCGCTGACATAAGTCCCCCCGGCTCCCACCAGGACACGATCAGTGAGCTCACCCTGGAGATCCAGACTGGCCCGGTGCCGGGCCCGCCGCACCAGGCGGAGATTGGTGGTATCGTCGTTGGCTTCCAGCCAGGTATAACTTCCCCGCCAGGTGATGTGATCCCCGACAAGTCTCCCCTCTGCACTCACCTCAATGCCCCGCGTGATCGCCTTACCGATGTTGATCGGTTTGAAATCGATCAGGTCCTCGATGCGATTGTGAAACCAGGTCACGTCGAACAGAAGCCCCTCGCAGAGCTGCCACTCCACCCCCACGTCCCAACCCCGGGAACGCTCCTCCTTAAGGTCCGGATTCCCCACGAAGTCGAAAGCCGGGATGACGCCAAACAGTTCAAAATAGGAGGGAGCCCGGAAACCGATCCCGTAGCTTCCGCGCATCCGCACGCCATCCACCGGGGTCTGCCAGCTCCCAGTGGCACGCCAGGTAAAGGCATCGTCCCAGCGCTCAAGATGCTCCCACCGTCCTCCCACGGAGGCGGTCACCCCCCCGATGGGTTGCCACACATGGTTGGCATAGAGTCCGCTCAACCAGCCATCCTCATCCACCGGAGTGCCCGTTGAACGGAAGGAGGACCATTCCAGCAATCCACCCACTACCGTCTCGTGCTGATCGCTCCAGCTCACCACGTTGCGCAGATCGAGGGAGATCTTTTCCGCTTCGCTCTCGAAGGGAAAGGCACCCCGCTCCTCGAACTCCTCGTGATAGTAACCCACGACAACCTTGCTGCGGAACCGTTCACTGGCAAAATGCTCGAAGTAGCCCGTAGCGAGGCAGGCTTCTCGCTCATCTACCGCCCGGGTGGCAAAGGGCCCGATACTGCCGGGATTCTCCAGAGCGCTCATCCAGGCCCGTGCGGTAAAGCCGGCCACCATGTCTGAACCAAGGTCCTGCTCCACCCGTAGGGCAAACTGACTCTGCTCGAAATCATTGCCGATCCGATCATTGGCGGTCACCTCGTGACTACCACCAAGATACCACCGGGCCCCACCGGACTCACCTTGGAACTCAGCTCCCCCGCGCAGGCTCCCAAAGGACCCTCCCTCGAGAAAAGCCCGGTGGTCGCCCTCACCCGATCCCACCCGAGTGTCCAGGCTCACTACCCCGCCGATCGCCTCGCTCCCATAGAGAGCGCTCTGCGGACCCCGCAGGACGTTGACTCGCGAATACCCAAGCAACGTCTCTCCACCCAGCAGATTGAAGGATGTGACATTGGCATCGGTGACCCGCATCCCGTCAATGAGCAGCAGGGTGTGGTCCGACTCCGACCCGCGCATCCGCAAGGCCGAGATCGAGCCCCGCTGCCCTCCCTCCGATCCGATTCCCGTCCCGGGAACGAGACGGAGAGAATCTTCCAGGGTCACAACCCCGCGTCGCTCCAGAAGCTCTACTTCCAGGGTGGAAAACGTACTCCCCACGTTCTCAACCGGTGTTTCCAGACGGTTCGCCACCACCGCCATTTCCGCGAGTTCCTGCGCCCCCGACTGGGCCAGCACCACCCCGGCGCCTATCAACCCTGCTGCGACCACTGGTGTCGCTATGATCAATCTCTTCACTTGGTCAATGCTCTACTACCCGTCGCTGGCGGGCGCGATGAACATCCTCCCAAGGCTGGTAATCTGGCTCGGCCAGCGCTCAGGACGCCAGCCTCACAGTGGCGGGACCGCTCCGGATTCACACCGGATTCCCCATCTATTTCCTGCCCGTGCCACGGGCATCCCCGGAAAGACTCCGGCTCTCCCGAAGTGCCCCCAGTTGAGCAGGTCGACCCCGGGGACAACAGTCCCTTTTTCTCCTTTTGAACCCCGGATCCGCACCCTAACCGGAAAATGATGGAGACAGCCCGGACCTACAGGCTCTTCACGGCATCCACAACCGCCCCTGCAGTGATCCCCAGCTCCTTCATCACCGTGTTACCGGGAGCACTGAGGCCGAAACGATCAATCCCGATGACGCGGCCCTTCTCGCCTACGTACTTCCACCACAAGTTGGTCACCCCCGCTTCGATCGCCACCCGCCGGGTGCAGGAACCGGGCAGAACCGAACTGCGGTAGTCGGCACTCTGCCGATCAAAGCGCTCAAGGCAGGGCATGGAAATCACCCGTACACCACCGCCCAGTTGTGCGGCCGCCTGCAGGGCATGCTCCACTTCCGACCCCGTCGCCATGATGATCGCTTCCAGTTCGCCCTCTTCCTCCCTGATCACGTATCCTCCCCGGTAGGCCCCTTCACGCCGCACCTTGATGGGCGAACTGCTGAGATTGGCTACGCCCTGGCGGGACAGGATCAGGGCAGTCGGGCCATCCGTGCGCAGCATGGCGGCCGCCCACGCTCCGGCCACCTCTTCGGGATCGGCCGGACGAATGACGTCGAGATTTGGAATCACCCGCAGGCCACTCACCGTCTCAACCGGCTGGTGAGTCGGGCCATCCTCGCCCACCCCGACCGAATCGTGCGTGAAGATGTAGGTGACGGGCAGGCCCGCCAGGCTGGCAAGACGAATGGAGGGCCGCAAGTAGTCCGCAAAGACGAGGAAGGTCGCTCCACTCGCACGAAAGATTCCGTCGTAGGCGATTCCGTTGCAGATCGCGCCCATCGCATGCTCGCGAATACCGAACCAGATGTTTCGCCCGCCTGGATTGTTCGCTCCGAAGTCGGTATCGTCCTTGATATAGTTCTTGGTCGAACCGTAGAGGTCAGCAGAGCCACTCACCAGTTGGGGGACATCCCTGGCCACTGCATTGATGACCACGCCTCCCGATCCGCGGGTGGCGTCCTTGTGATCGTCATCGAACTCCGGAATGCGCTCGAGGAGATCACTTGGGACAGACTTGGAGATTCCATTCTGCAGTTCCTCCGCAAGTTCGGGGTTGGCGGCCGTCCACTCCGTGTAGGTCTTCTCCCAGGCCGCAAATTCATCCTGCGATGCCTCGCAACGCGCCGCGAAAAACTCCCGCGTTCCCTCCGACACGTAGAAGGTCTCTTCCGGCAGCCCGAGCCCCTGCCGCGCCGCCTCCGCAAATTTGGCTCCACCTTCCCCGTGGCCCGCCGCGGTGCCAGCCACCTCGGGAATGCCCTTCCCGATCAGGGTCTTGGCGATGATGACCTTGGGCTTGCCGTTGTCATTGTCCTTGGCCTTCTGCAGGGCCTCGGCCAGTGCAACCAGGTCATGGCCATCGACCGTGACCGCCTCCCAACCCACCGCAGTGAAATAGGACGCTGCATCCTCGCTCTGCGTCACCTCCGCCATTGCATCAAGGGTCACGTCGTTGCTGTCGTATATGAGAATGAGATTATCCAGGCCGTTGTGACCCGCAAAGGCGATGGCCTCGCGCGCGACGCCTTCCTGCATGCAACCGTCACCGGCCAGCGCGATCACGTGATGATCAAAGAGGGTGTGATCGGGTGTGTTAAAACGAGCGGCGCACCGCTTGCCACTCAGGGCATAGCCCACCGCATTTCCCACGCCCTGTCCCAGCGGACCGGTGGTAGCTTCCACCCCAGGGGTCTCATCATACTCAGGGTGTCCTGGCGTGATGCTGTGAAGCTGGCGGAAATCCTTCACCGCCTGCAGCGGCAGGTCGTAGCCTGCCAGGTGGAGCCAGCCGTAAAGAAACATCGAGCCGTGTCCGGCCGAAAGGAGAAAGCGATCGCGGTTGAGCCATTTTGGCGCGGCCGGATTATGGCGCAGCACCTGACCAAAGAGGACCGCCCCGATCTCGGCGCATCCGAGGGGAAGTCCCAGGTGGCCGGAGGAGCAGGCGTGCACTGCATCGATCGCCAGTCCCCGGGCCTCGGCAGCCGCTTGCGCGAGAGGTTCGCTCGTATTTTCCAATGTCGCTGTGGTCATGGGCCGCGCAGGATTGGGGAACCCGCAGGTGGGTGCAAGGCGTAATAGTGTAATCCCGTCGTCCGCAGAACCCGTATGGGTTCTCAACCTTCAGGACTCGAACCCGCGAGCCCTTATTTCAGATCCATTTGAAGTCTGAGATCCGGAACTTGAACTCCCCTCAACTCACTGCCGTCAAATGCGAACGTCCGCGACCACGACGCAGGCGGATGAGAATGTCCCACGCCTCGTCCCTCCCGGAGTCGGTAAGCTTGAACTTCTTGTGGGAATGCGGACCGTCGTCCTCGATTCCTATCAGGCGGCGCTTGCCCAGCTTTTCGACCACCGTGGTGGTATTGGCAGGTTTGCGGCCATAGGAATCGAGGAAAATGTTGAGCCCCTTCGAGTCAAGGAGCTCCGTCCCCTCCTGATGCTTGCAGTAGGCCGCCAGAACCACCGCCTCAGGGCCCGATAGTGGCACTTCCTCATTCTCCAGATAGTCGCGAATCTCCTTGAGTTCCATCGCGGCAACCCGGTCCCGCTCCTCGGCAGAGGTCTCCGAAACTGCCGCAATTTCCTCCTTGGCAGCCATGATTTTGGCAATCACGCCCTGAAAATGACGCAGCTCGGCCAGACTCAGCTGCCAGAGGTTGTCAGCCAAGTGTTCGAATCGGGAAGGCGTGCTCACCTCGGAAATTTATTAAAGTTAGTCCCAAATGGCAAGTTTTTGCTAAATTAATTTTGCTAAGTCAGCTATTGTAGCACCTATTGCCCATGTGTATTCCACCATTTTTCGAATATTTAACTAAAGCGAAATATTAAAAATTAGCTGGAAAACTAATTTAGAAGGGGATAGAACTACGACCGTTCGCCGAGGTTTCCCCAATCCGATCCCTAAATCTCAAGGAATTACCAGAAACTACCTAGATCATGAGCTCTTCCTCCGCTGCGGATTCTCCCTTTGAAGCCCAGAAATTAGTCCCTCTCCCCACCGACCGGGCGCGGATGACTGAAGAACTGGCCGTCGCAGTGCGCGATCTGGGCGATGCCGAATCCATCCGGACCAACGGCTGCGGCTCCCTCGTCCGCAAGATTCGCGGACTTTTCCCCGAACTCATGCTGCTGCGGGGCGATCAAGATGCCACCGTCGAACTACGCGACCGCCAGGTGGCCGAACTCGCTCCCTATCTGCTGGGAACCAATGCCCTGCGGGGGGAGGAAAGGGCCGACAGGGGTGGATCGGGCCGCGCTACCCACAAAAATCCGCTTGATGAGATCGCCCGCCGCATGTG
>DMYM01000276.1 GCA_003483645.1 Verrucomicrobiales bacterium | reverse complement strand
TTTTCATCTGTTTGAGGGAGGTGGGTTGTTGGTGAAAGGCCGAGGGCTTACACGGGTAATTCAGGCCGTGACCTGAGTGGGGCGATACTGGCGATATCTCGCAGCCGGTCAAGGGCACTTGAGGTTTTTTGATTGAGATATACCCAAGATTTAAGAAGGTTAAATATCAGCGTCGGACGAAGGAGAAAGCGGGCGCTCCTGAAGCAGGTCCACAGCCTCCGTTCACGCGTCTAAAGGTGGGCCTTTGAGCCTCTTCACCGTCCCTGGTGGCGAGCATGACAGGTGGGCCACGGGGATCCCCTCACCCGCAGAAAATCAGGGTCCGGGGAGGGTTGGGGCTGCAGGAGAACAGGGCTTACTCCTTGGCGTCCCCGGCGGACAATTCGCGGATCTTGAGGTTCCGGAAGGCGCATTCGCTGCCGTGGTCGGTGAGCATGATACGGGCAGTCAGCTTCTTGCCGAAATTGGGGACGTTCTTGAACTTGCTCAGGGCGACGTTGGCGAGGACCTCTTCGCTGCCGCAGGCATACTCGAGGACCAGTTTTCCGTTGAGCCAGTGGCGAACGTTCCGGCCCCGGACGGAAATGCGGGAGTGGTTGACTTCCGGAGCCGCCTTGATGGCCGGGAGGTCGTGGGGGGCCAGCACGGCGTAGAATCCGGCGGTCGCTCCCTTGCTGGCCTTGCCCCCGGGGTTGGCAAGCATCTGATACTCGTGTCCCAGGTTGCCACGCTTCTCGTCCACGAAGTATTTCACCCCATTGTTGCCTCCCCGGGCCAGGCGCCACTCCCAGGAGAACTCGAAGTCGGTGAACTCCTGCCGGGTCACGAGGTTTCCGGGTTTCTGTCCGCCCTTTTTGACCAGCCAGCCTTCCGAGACTTCCCATCCGTTCCCGGGCAGGGTCGCCTTCCCGAAACTGCGCCACGAAGTTGGCGTCCTGCCATCGAAGAGGAGTTGCCATCCGGCGTCCTTTTCCCCGGCGGACAAGGTGTTGGGTTTCGATTCACCGGCCATCGCGGCGAGGGGCAGGATGGCGGTTGCCCCAAGAGCGGTGATTAAAAGGAGGGAAGGGCGGCATGAGCGATTGAGGTGGATCATCATCAGGCAGGTTACGGGTTTTCCATCGCCCTTTCTGTCAACGAGTTACCGTGCCTCCAGGCGAAGGCGGGCGAAGTGATGGGCGAGGGGCTGGGTGGTGGGCATGGCGAAGCGGTAGGTCGTCGTGCCGTCGGGTTGATCTTCCCGGGAGAGGAAGTCCTCCGGTTTGGCCGGGAACCAGTTCTGCAGATCGGGAGAGAAGTCCACCCAGACCGTCGCATGATCGGCGGCGGTGGACATCCGGAAGAGGAGAAGGGGGATGTCGTTCTCCATAATGATACGGGGAGTTCCGGAACCTGCCAGGGCGTAGGCCAGCAAGGTTTCCTCTCCGCCTCCGGAAAAGGGGATTGTATCGGACCAGCCAGGATTTCCCCCGGGGAAGAGGCTGGACCGCCAGTCCAGGGGATCGGTGCTCATGGCGTTCCCGCGGGTGACGGGAACGAGGCTCCGTCCTGTTCCGTCCGGGGCGGTGGGCCAGGGATGCTGATCGCGGAAGCGGAAGTCGAGGATGACGGAGCTGTCGCGGGCGAGCAGGGTGAGGCGTTCTCCATTGTTGGCGAGGCGGGTGTTGTTTTCGAAAGCGCCCGCAATGGGCAGTCCGAGTCCGTAGGCGATCTCGAAGGAAGTGATATCCTCCACCACGAGGATGCGTTCACCTGGAGCGAGCATGGTGGTTTCCGGGAAGGTGAAGTCGATGCCGTTGGTGAAGGTGAGTCCGGTCAGGTCAATGAGTTCGTTGGAAATGTTGATCAGCTCCAGGAACTCGGTGGGAGCATCGTCGACCGGGTGATAGTGGATTTCACCGATTGTGAGATGCTCCGCGGTGGCCGGGGTGCCGACGGTGAACATTGCACTGGTGATTGCGGACCAGGTGCCGTTCCTGAGCGCGCGCGCCTGGAGCCGGGTGCTCCTTTCGAATGAAAGAGGCAGCCCCTGATAGACGAGAGCGGAAGGTGAGATTCCCGAGGCGATGACTCCGGTAGCAGCGACGAGCTCCGGGACAAAGAGAAGATCGTTGCTGTCGTCTTCCTGGTTCAGGCAGTGCACGGCCAGGACGTTGGTGCCAAGACGCAGGCGATTGATGACATTGGCAAGGTTGAACTGGACAAATTCGGTGGCGGCGCCGTCGGGATGACCGGTGGAAGCGTTGGAGTTCCAGGCGGGGGCGACCGGCCGGTTGGCAGAGGCGGCCTCGCCGCCATTCAGGTAGGCGATGAACCCGTCGTCATAGCGGGCCCGCAGGGTGAGAGAGGTGATGGCACCGAGTTCCGCCTGATCCCGGATCTCGAATTCCCAGCGGGCGTAGGCCGAGCCGTTGACGCCGTGCAGGGCGTTGAGATCAATTCCGAACAATCCCTCGAAACCGGAATCCAGCTCGAATCCGATCCCGCTCGCTCCGCTGAGCCAGTCAGCATCGTCGAAATTCACGCCGGTCCAGTCCAGTCCCAGGGAATCGTCTCCGGGAATGAAGGCCCGTGCTGGTGATCCCTCCGGGAGGAGAATGGTTTCGGCCCCGGCCGTGGTGGGGCGACGCGGGTCGCTTCCGTCGAGGGTGTAGTAGATGGAGCCGCCGGTGGGAGTCTCCATGGTCACTTCCGCTGCGCCAGTGGAGACGCTGCCGTGAGGAGTGAAGTCCGGGGCCTCCACCGACGGGTAGAGGTCGCGAGCGCGGAGTTGGGAGAGGAGGGTGTCGGTCCGCTGGGGGAAGAACCTGCTGCGCATGGTGTCATACATGTCCTGCCAGTGGGTTTCCCGGCGGGCGGGGGGATTACGGTGGCGATCGCCCCAGCGCACTGCCTCCGCGATGAGCGGCTCGTAGATCTCGTTGGCACGGGCCTCCCACAGGTGCTCGGCCCCTTCCGGGGTAAAGGTTCCGCCATTGAAGCAATGGAGGCGCACCCGGTCGGCGAAGCGCAGCCTGTACTCCTCGTTGGCGGTCAACTTCTGGTGTACGCTGGAGGGGAAGTTCGGAGTATTCTCGATGGTAGCGTTGTTGGTGCTGGAGTTGGTGCCCTGGGTGGCGTTGCGGTCGGTACGCTCGGAATCCCACGCGAAGAGCATCCACTTGGCGTCCCGCTCGCGGCGCCGTCCTGCCCTCCAGTTGGATTGGTCCCAGTCGGTATTGCCGGAGTAGAAGTTGGTCAGGAAGTAATCGATCCAGGTGTCGGGATCGATGAAGATGAGGGCATTGGCGTAGTTCCTGGGGTTGCTCATGTCGCGTCGGGTGACAGCCAGGGTTCGGTTCCACGCGCTGAGGTCGCCATCGATCACCTCCAGGACGCTTGCGCTCCCGGCATCCTTGATGGCATCCCAGTCTTCTTCCCGTCCGCCGAAACTTGCGGCCAGCATGTCGTCCTCGAAGCGCTCGAAGATGTGATACATGCCCCAGTAGAGACCGTTGAGGTAGAAGTGAGCGTAAATCTGGTGCTGGAACGGCTGCCCGGTGGCCCGCTGGGCGTCGCGGTGCCACTGGTCCCGGATATACTGCGCGCGCTCCACCACGCCCGGGTTCAGCCAGGAATCACCGTTTCCTCCGCGCAGGATGAGGGAGTTGAACTCGGTGACTTCCGATTCGGGAAAGAGCGGGAAGCGGAGCTTGGTAGGTCCATACTCGGAGCGAAAGACGGCTCGCAGGTTGTGCTTGCCCCGGTTGGCATTGCGGCTGGCGCGCCCCACTGCGCGGATGGCACCGTTCAACTGGGTCTGCGCCCCGTTCGGGAAATCGAAGAACTCGTAGGAGCAGGGCTTTTCCCATTGGTCTCCGCGTTGACCGGAGTTGGCATAGAATCCCGAGGCGCCGTCGAAGAGATCGTCGACATTCATTACAACCGAGATAGTGGGCAGGGAGCGCAGCGATTCGATCACTTGCTGCTCGGAATAGACATTGCCGATGAGGTCCGGGTCCATCTCGTAGTCGGTCGCGCGGGTTCCCCAGGTGGAGGGAAAGCCCGGAGGGGTTGTGCTCTGCGCCAGCACGCTGGAGGGAAAGATGTAGGTGTGGGTATCGACGTTGGTGGGGACCTGACCGCCCTTGAAGGCGGCCGCGCGAACGGTCTCCGTCTTGTTGATGGTCAGGGCCCCGGTGTAGAGGCTGCCATTGGTCGGGGAAGGCTCGCTGCCATCAAGAGTGTAGTAGATGGAGGCTCCTGCGGTGGCGCTGGTGATCTCAAGCCGGAAGGGTCTGACCCAGAATCCGCGGTTGGGGGTGAACTCGGTGTCGGCCACGAAGGCCCCGGCATCCGGTTCACCGGTATTGGAAGTTCCCGGGGTCGGGTTCAGGAAATAACCGGCGGCCCGGCGGCCCAGGTCGATGCCGGTGAGGCGGGCCTGCAGGAGGAAGTCGCGATCGGCGGTGTTGAGGTTTACTCCGTGCAGGGCGAGCACGTTGCCAGCCGGGCGAAGGGTTGGCAGGGCCGCGGAGGGGCTGAACTCGGAGGGAGTGACCGCCTCGCGATCCGAACGCCCGGACAGGGCAGTCGCGTTCCAGGGATTGCCCGGTGGGGCGTTCTCTCGCGCCACCTCCACTCCGTTGAGGAAGG
>DMYM01000123.1 GCA_003483645.1 Verrucomicrobiales bacterium | reverse complement strand
TGGTGACGCGGGGAGCCGTATTGGTGGCTCAGGGCGCTCTCGTGATGGTGGGCGTTGCCGCCTTTGTCATGCGCGAGCAGCTGGGGGCCATGACGTGGTTGTTTGCGCTCGTGCCCCTGGCCGGGATCCTGGTCTCCATGTTCTGGCTCGCCGGCCAGGCTGCGGAGGAAGAGGCCGGGGAAGCACTCCTGCTGGCGGAAGAAGCCATCCGGCAGGAAGCCAGGCGGCTCGATTCCCGGAGGGCTGAGATCGGAAAGGTGCTCATGGCCTACGGCGAGTGGATGGAGTTTCCCGACTTTGAGGAAATCCAGAAGGTGGAATGGGCAACGACGGAGCGATCAGCCCAGGATGCCGAGGTCGCGGCCCTGATGGAGCGCCAGGCGGATCGAGTGCTGGAGCGCGTCTCGGAGGGCTACTACTGGGAGGAGGGGCAGCTGCAGACGCGCGCGCTGCTGCTCGACTTTGGCGAATTCGTGGAGTCCATCGCGGGCATCTACAACCCGGAATCGGAGAGGGCCATCCTGGAAACGAATCTCGGGGAACTGCTCAAGTCTGTTAACCGGGTTTCTCTCCAGGTGATCCTGCTCCTGGAGGAAATTCCACTTCTCGACCTGAAGGACTGGAACCTCCGCCAGGTGACCGACAAGATCCGCACCGCCAGCAAGGTGGCGAAAAAATACGAGGACCTCCAGCCCATCCTCAATCCGGTGCGTTACCTGTGGCAGGGCAGCAAGTTTCTCCTCGCTTCCAACCCGCTCCTGGCCGCGGGTTGGATTGCGGGATCGAACCTGATCTGGAAGGGCGGAAAGAAGATCGGGAAGCGTTCCCTGGACGGTTACCTTCTCAGCCTGGTGCGGCAGGTGCTCGGCATCATTGCCTGGGAGACCGCGTCAATTTACGACCGTACGAGCCGCTTCCGGGACCCGGAATGGGTCTACGGCGTTGAACTGGCGCACCTCGTGAGCGAGTTTCCGTTGGAACGGGAGAGCCTGCGGGCGGCCCTCAGGGAACTGGGCGCCCTCTCGCTGCGCAGCAGCTACGATCGCATCTTTCTTTACCGTTGCGTGGCCCAGCACGTCAGCCCGAAGCCGGAACGCTTCATCCAGGCGGATCTCATGACCGAGGATACCCGCAAGGAGATTGTGGAATCCCTGACCGAGTTCTTCCGGGAGTATGTGGGCGACACCAGGGAGAAGAAGGTGGCCAAGTGGCGCAAGGATCTGGCCAAGAGGCTGGAAGTGCAGGTGATGCCGATGGAGGATTAAGGCTTCCGGCTGACGAGGCAGTTCACCCCGCCTGCACGGCCCGGTTCCCGCCCGCGATTGATTCAGCAGCTCGGCACCTGCCAGTTCTTCTTATCGGCCCCGCGAGCCTCCGTCTCCTCCCGGTCGCCTCCCACCGCCCCGGGGGTCGAACGAGCCGCGCCGGTCCGCCGTGACAGCCTGGACGGACTCTTCCGGCAGTCCACTGGTTTCCAGCCACTGGGTGGTGGCTTCCCGGTCGCGGAAGTACCAGCTACGGGCCACCTGGGTAAGGGCATCCGTGCGCATCTCCTCGTCGGAAATTGTCTCGGCCCACTTGATGGCGGTCGCAGGTTCCTCCCGCGACAGGGTAGTGGAGAATTCCTCCACCGCGGAGTCGCGGGCCGGGGAGGGCTCCATGTTGGTCAGGTATTCGCCGGCCGCGGTGGCATCCTGCCGGGTCCACTCTTCAAAGGCTTCTCCATAGGCTTCTGCCCTGGCAGCGTCGGGAAGGGAATCGGCCCAGGTCAGGACGGCCTGGGGATCGTCCTCCGCCCACTCGTCAGCCACGCGATTGACGGCGCGCTGCCCCGCTTCCTCCCCTGCATACTGGGTGACCCATTCGACCGCGCCTTCAAGATCCTCGCGTACGGCGGACTCCGCCACGCGGGAGAGGGCGCCGCCCTTGAGGTCGGGATCGTTGATGCTGTCGACCCAGGCCTTGGCGGAGTCGAGACCCTCTTCCAGCATCTCGCTGGCGATGGTGGACATGTACCAGCTCTGGGCACGATCACCATCCTCGGTCTTGGGCAGGGAGGCGACGTATCCCATCGCTTCGTCCACCCCATTCACCATCATGCCGCGCACCACGCCGAAGGCGAGCATGCGCTGTTCCCGCTCGTCCTCGATACCGCTGACGTAGTCGGCGGCTCCCTTTCCGTCGGCACTGGCCCAACCCGAGAGGACACTGACCAGCTCGAATCCTCCGCGGTCCCCCTCCCGGCCGCGGCCGCGGCCTCCACCTTCACCGCTTTCGCGCTCGGCGCGCATTTCAGTCAGAGCCTGGATCGCCCCGGGTCCATCGATACGGCCCCAGGCGTGGGACATGAGGCGCAACTCATCATCTCCACCCCCACGTCCCCAGCCCCGGCGACCGCTCTGGAGGGCCAGGTAGGCGGCCTTGGCATTCTCAGGGGTAAGGTTCTCAAGGAGCTCGGTGAAAAGTTTCCGGCGCAGGAGGGGATCGTTCTCCTTGCGCATCTGCTCGATGGCGGTGGTCATGTCCTCGGGGGAGATCGTGCCGCCTGACGTATACCGCGCGAGGAATTCCTCCACCCGGCCGGAACCATTTGAGCTGTTACCCGGTCCGGAAGGATGCGAGGGGCGGGAGGACGAGACTCCACTCTTGGATCCACCTCCGGCGCTGTTGTTTTCGTCCGCCTGACCGTCCTTCCCGTTGGGCTTGGCGATCCAGCCGAGGCCGAAGGCGACACCGGCGGTCAGGACGAGAATTGGGATGAGAGCTGATTGTTTCATGGCATTCTATGGCTTCGTGGCCTTCCGGGACGTTTGCTATCATCTGGATAAACCACTCAAACAATGGGAAGTTACCTGGAGTTGCGAAAAAAAGCAGGGAATTCCGCAGGTTTCAGGACCGATTCGGGGCAGAAGAGGGTGAAATCGGGGGCGATCCGGGCCTGATCCCCGCAGGAGGGGGGCTGCCGGGCTCCTTCGTCCTGCCCCTGAATTCCGCTGGTGCCCCGGAAACGGACCCATAGGCTGCAGGAATGAAGCCCCTGCTCTTCCTGCATGTTCTCACCTTCCTTCTCCTGGGAAGTTCAACGGTTTGGGCAGGCAAACCGAACATTCTGGTCCTGATCGTCGATGACCTGGGCTACGGCGATCTGTCCTCCTACGGAGCAAAGGATCTGAAAACACCCTCCATCGACAAGCTCATGGCAGCCGGGATGCGCTTTGATTCCTTTTACGCCAACTGCCCGGTCTGTTCTCCCACCCGGGCGGCCCTTTTGAGCGGGCGCTATCAGGAACTGGTGGGAGTGCCCGGGGTGGTGCGCACCCACGCGGCCAACAACTGGGGCTACCTTGCCCAGGATGCCATCCTCCTGCCCCGGGTTCTCAAGCCGGAGGGCTACCACACTGCCATCATCGGGAAGTGGCATCTCGGCCTGCAGGAGGAGAACCAGCCCACCCGGCGGGGCTTTGACTTCTTCCACGGCTTCCTCGGGGACATGATGGACGACTACTACCACCATCGTCGGCATGGAAACCATTACATGCGGCGCAACGAGGAACCGGTGCACCCCAAAGGGCACGCCACGGATATCTTCACCCAGTGGGCGGTTGACTACCTGACGGAGCGTGCCCGGGCAGTTTCAAAACCCTCTGGACAAGCCAACCCGTTCTTTCTCTACCTGGCCTACAACGCTCCCCATACCCCCATCCAGCCACCAGCTGATTGGCTGGCCAGGGTGAGGCAGCGCGAGGCGGGGATCAGCGCGCAGCGGGCGAAGCTGGTGGCTCTCATCGAACATATGGACGATGGGATCGGAAAAGTCCTGCACGCCCTGGAGGAGACCGGTCTGGCCAGGAACACTTTCGTTTTTTTCGTCTCTGATAATGGCGGGCAGGCCAACGTCGGGGCCAGCAACGGGGCGCTCAGGGGCGAGAAGCAGGAGATGTACGAAGGGGGCCTGCAGGTGCCCGCCTGTGCGGTCTGGCCCGGGAAGATCAAGGCGGGTGGGCGCAGCCGGTTCGTGGCGGCCACCATGGATGTTTTTCCCACTGTGGCCGCCGCTGCCGGAGCCGCGATCGAACACCCGATCGATGGTCGCTCCTTCCTTCCGCTTCTCCTCGGCGAAGATCAGGCGGGCTTTGACCGCGATCTCTTTTTCACCCGTCGGGAAGGCGGGGAGCGCTACATGGGGGAGTGCATCTGGGCCATGCGGCGTGGAAACTGGAAACTGGTCAAGAACACGCCCATGACGCGTTGGGAGCTCTTCGACCTGGAGAAGGATCCCGGGGAAACCACCGACCTGTCCGGGAGCAACCGCAGAAAGTTCCGTGAGATGGCGGGTGCCATGCGGGAGCATATTCAGCGCGGCGGAGCCGTCCCCTGGCAGAAGCCGTAAGGTTGGAAACCAGACGGCCGGTGGGCGTTCCGGAGGTCCCGTCGGGGCCCCGCGGGGCATTTTAGTCGTTCAAAGGTGCGATTTTTGGC
>DMYM01000113.1 GCA_003483645.1 Verrucomicrobiales bacterium | reverse complement strand
GCCGACATCGCCCACCGCCTCAACAACCTCAAGGCACGCGGCATCCTCTAATGCTCCTCTCGCCCCGCGGTCAATCCAGCCGCTAGTTCGAACCGATACAGAACTGGTGCCCCGCTCCCCGGAGGATCCACTGTCCCTGCAGGCATTCCGTTACCCAACCAGTCTCTTGAGCTCCTTGTCCACCTCCTCCACCCAGGCATTTCCGGGCAGGGCATAGGGCCGGAAGGTCTCCAGATAGCCTTCGTGCTCATTATAGAAGAGCGCGCGGTGCAGGCCGAGGTTGCTTGCCGCCGGGCTGTCCACCAGGGCGGCCGAATCGTTCTGGCTCATCTGGAAAATGACCCTCATCTCGAATTCGCTCAGCGCCTTCCGGCTCAGGAAACGGTTCACGTTGTTGCAGGTATCAACCGTCGCTATCACGTGCAGCCCGTAACCCGTGCCCTCCGTCACGATCTCGTTGAGCTGCGCCCCCGGATTGGGACCCGCATCGTCGCTGTCGAACGAAAAGTCGAAGTCATCCTCGTGCTTGAGCTTCTTGAACTTCTGCAGGTTGTGGATCAGCAGGAAGACCGGTGGGTCATTGGCGGCGACCTCCTCGTCCGACCCCCTCCGTTTCATTTCCTCGCCCAGCTCGCCCATCACACGTGGCAGATCGTTGTTTTTGACGATCTCCACCTGGTGTGGCACCGCTTCCACCACTCTCTGCAGGAACGCGGACTCGGACGATCCGGGGGTGGTTCCATCACACACAATAAACCTGATCCCGCCCTTCGCGGACTGGGCGGAAAGGGAGACCAGCGAAACGGCCAGCATGGCCAGGGCTGCTTCCTCCCGCTGACCGATCACGATCAGGTTGTTCCCGCTCTGGCGATTGAAGGTTGCCTCCGTCGGCCCCTTGATGGAGTTGGGCGAACCCAGCCAGGACCGCTTGGAAAAAGAAGGTTCGACCGTCTCGGTGTGCAGGAGTCCGTAGAGCAGTCCATTCTCGCCGACATCTGCCGGAGAGTTGCCCTCGAACACAATGGGAGCGGAACAGTCATACGAGTTCTTCTCCGCAATCTCGAGCACATGCCGGAGAGACTGATCCCGCTCTTCATCCGGCAGCCAGACCACCTGGAACGGGCTGTTGGCTTCCAGGGCACCGGCGCTGTCGTTGTAGATCCCCTCCCCCGGACGCGTCAGCATGCGCGGGGCAGGGTTGGAGTCGTCCATGATGAGATAGGCATCCGACTCATTGCACTGCAGGGCCACCCGGATGACCATCTGACCCATCGTGGTGCGGGCCATGCTGTAGGCCCCACCAAGAGTCTGCGACCCGAGCAGGACGTGAATTCCAAAGGCACGACCCTGGCGCACGATGCGATCCAAAAGGACCGAGGCATCCTGTGCGATGCGGTCGTCTTCCACGAAGAGTTCCTGGAACTCGTCGATAATCAGGAGGGATCGCGGCACCGGCTCGCTCCCGCCCGCCTTCTTATAGCCGGCCACGTCCTGCACCCCCAGCTTGCGGAACATGTCCCCCCGCCGCTTCAATTCCTCGTCTACTCTCTTGAGCACGCTCAGGCCGAACTCCCGGTCACTCTCGATCGCCACCACACGCGCGTGCGGCAGACGCGCCGTCGCGTAGCACTTGAATTCCACCCCCTTCTTGAAATCCACCAGGTAGAACTCCACCTGGTCGGGGCTGCACCAGAGCGAGAGATTCGAAATGATCACGTGAAAGAGCGTCGACTTACCCGATCCCGTTTTCCCGGCAAAAAGAGCGTGCTGCCGGGTTCCCTTCCCGATCGCAAGATACTGCAGCTTGGTCGCACCGGTTCTCCCGATGGGCACTCTCAGCTCATTGGTGGTCTCGCTGCTCCAGAATTCACCCTCCTTCGGAATGACGTGCTGGAAAGGCACTTCCACCCGGTTCGCGTCGACACTGCTGGCGCCGATCTTCTGAATGAAATCGATCGCAATCTCGGGATCGGGTGCGGGGTCGAACTCCATCGGCATCCCATTCTGATCGTTCGTGCCCACCAGGAAGCGCTCGCCCTCGCAGCGAATGCCGATGCTGTTCTCGCGCAGGACCTCCGGCATCATCTCAGCCGGACCGCCGGTCTGCTGGTGATCCCAGTGCATCAGGGTGTAAATCCCGCAACGGGGTCCGCTCATCGCGATGCTCTGCAGGCGCTTGGCCGCCGTCTCGCTGAAACTCGAGGGAAAGTCCGCAATGACGAGGAAGTGATACTTCTCCGCGATATTGCCCGCCTGCTCGTTGTAGTCCGTAATGGTCTCGTATTCATTGCGGAGATACATCTGGATCACTTTCTCGATGTGCTCGTTGAGCTCACCCAGCTTCTCCTCGATCTGCCCCCGCTGCGTCCAGATCCTCCCGTTGATCACACTGTCCTCGTAGTCGGCCAGATGCATGATCCCCGCGAAGTTTTCCCCCAGCCCAACCGGATAGATGGCGGTGAAGTTCAGCTTGCCCGGCGGGGTGGTGGCCAGCAGGCGCAGGATGATGTTGTTGAGCGCCCCAAGCGCCGTTTCACGTCCCAACCCGTCAGTCTCGAAAAGCAGCGATCCGTCGTGGGGCAGTTGCAGGGCCATGGGAACTTCGATCGCTCTCGCATCCGGAAGGCCCAGGTCGACCTCCTCTGCCAGCGTATTCCCGGCCACGGAAACCCGCCCGAAGCGCGCCACATCGTGCAACTCGGTGGAGGGCTGCCAATGCTCAAGATAACTCTGCTCCCACGGCGGGGTGAGGGGCGCCAGCGACTCCGCCATCGCTCCCGCCTCCTGGTAGATCGACTGCACCCGCGCGGTCCACTCCGCCTCCATTTCGTTTCGAGCCGCCTCGTAGGTCGCTTCTACTTCCCCCACCACCGCGTCGTGCTCCGCCTGCAGGCTGGCGATGCGGTCAGCGGCTCCCTGCTGCAATTCCTCCAAGCGCCCGTCGTGAAGGGAATTTAACGGATCCACGATGCGATCGCGCATCTCATCATTCCTGGCCCGGGCGCGCTGGTATTTTTCTTCGATCCTGCCTCCGCCCTCTTCCCGCAGTTTGCTTGCAGCCTCATCGGCCTGCACCCACCGGTTCTCCCCCGCTGCCTCCTCGGCAACCAGGTGCTCCTGCTCCTCCTGGGAGCGCTGCGCAATCCGCTCCGAACAGACGGCCCAGGCACGCCTTGTCCTCTCAATCTGCTCCGCCACCGCCCCGGCCGCCGGCTCTGCTCCTCCGCCAGTGGTGAATTGCAGCACGAAAATGAGGAGAACGGCACCCCCAGCCACTCCACCAGCCAGCGACCAGACCGCTTCTCCTTCCACCCAGAAGTTGGAGAGGTAGATAGCGGCACCCCATCCCAGAACCAGTAACAGCCACCAGGGAAAAAAGCTCAGCAATCGCGCCAGGCCGTTTCCCCTGAAGGCGGCCAGCTTCTCTTCTCCCTCCGCAATTCCCTTCCGCACGCGTTCCAGGAAGTCCGGTGTCTGTCCGGAGGTGTCCAACTCGCCCATCTCGAGGGATTCTCCATAGGCCGGCTTGAGCTTCTTCTGGAAGCGCGGGTAGCCGCGCATCGCGCCACTGCTCTTCCGCTGCAACTTCTGGAGGTTCTGTTTTTCCTGCCCCAGCTCGGCATGCAACCTCTCGTACATCACGGTCAGCTTTTCCAGAGACTGTTGCCGCGTGACCTTGTCGGTCACGGCTCGGACCTGCAGCTCAGAGGCCGTCTTGCCCTTCAGTTCTTCCGCCCGCCGGGACAACAGACGCTTGCTGGCTGGAAGCGCGAGCTCAATCCCCTCCGCCCTCGCCGCGTGACGGGTTTCGGCGTGTTTCTTCTCGTCGGTCGAACGTGCCTCCGCCGCCGTGATGGCTGCCTCCAGCAGTTCCTTTTCCTTCTCGCATCCCTGCTCAAAGGCCCGCTTGGCGGCAAAGCTCCTGGTGCGCCGCTGCTTGGCCGCCGCCTCCTCGCGCTCCGAAAACTCCCTGATCGCCCCCCCCAGTCCGTTGGCGAGTTCCAGTCCTCTGCTGACTCCAAGTCTAGTTCTCACAATCGCGCCGGGCTCTGGTTATAATCTTGTCGATCTCCTCGATCACCCGGATGGCTGCCGAGATATCGTCGGGAAGCGTCTCAATAAAGTCCTTTTCGAACTCTCTCTGCCTGCTGTCACGCCAGCAGGTCTTCACCTGATCCCAGCTCTGCAGGATGACCTTGGTGGACTTGGTGAGTTTCACCGCACTCGCTCTCGCGCTCATGCCTCCCCCCCTTCCTCTGCAGCGGCACCGCTCTCCGCCCTCTCCCCTTCCTTCTCTTCCCCCGCGGCCGGTCCGGCGCTCCCTTCGCCCTCCGGCGCGATGCGGGTGTAATCGTCGAGGGTCCGCTCCGCCTGCGCAAGGGAGGAAACCGCCTTGGGCAGATCATGGGACGCAAAGTGCTGCATGCCATCCAGCTTCTTGAGCAGGGGCTCGACCAGGCTATCGTAATTGCGAATCCACTTCTGCAGGGCCTTGGCCCGCTCCTCCGTCTCCCTGACCATGCGCCGGAGCCGCGTAACCGCCATCTGCCGCGCCGCGCTGTGGCTTGTCATGGCACTGAGACGCGAGGTGAACAACTCGGACTCTGCCTGCTCCAGTTGCTTGCGCAGACGCTTGAGCTGCCCACCCCAGCAGGCCCGTTGATCCACCTGCAGCCACGTCCGCATGCGGCGCACTTCGTCACGCACCTCGTCCAGGGCATTCCCCACCGAGCCCATGTAGATGATAAGGCTCGAGCGGAATGAGGTGAGTGCGTCAACTGAGGTGACCTTG
>DMYM01000403.1:2245-3442 GCA_003483645.1 Verrucomicrobiales bacterium | reverse complement strand
GAAAGCGCCCGCCAAGAAGGCTGTCCCCAAGAAGGCCGCCCCCAAGAAGGCCGCCCCCAAGAAGGCCGCCCCCAAGAAGGCCGCCCCCAAGAAGGCCGCCCCCAAGAAACGGGTGAAGCTCACCAACTTTGTCAAGAAGCAGCGCCAGCGCCTCCTTGACCTGCAGGACCAACTGATGGACGCGATGTATGGCGTGCAACAGGAGGCGTTGCGCAACGGGCCCTCCGGCAACGAGGCCTCGGGGAGCGGCATGCACCAGGGGGATGCCGGCAGTGACGCTTATGATCGTGATTTCGCCCTCAATCTCCTCTCTAAGGAGCAGGATGCCCTGCAGGAGGTCCAGGCTGCCTTGGAGCGTATTGTGGCGGGCACTTACGGGATTTGTGGAATTTCAGGGAAGAAGATTCCGCAGGCACGCCTGGAGGCAATCCCCTTTGCCCGCCTCACGGTGGAGTGCCAGTCCCAGTGGGAACAGGAGAATCCGCACCGCAAATTCCGTAGTTCAGACGCAATTCGGGTTTGACGCCGGGGCGGCCAGAACGCCAGCAGTTTCGCTTGACGCAGGCGCCTGATTGGCTAGGTTTTCGGCCCTTTTCGCAAGTCATGCCGCGCGACATCATCATCCTCGAGTGCACCGAAGCGAAAGCGGAGGGCAAGCAACCATCCCGCTACGTGACCACCCGCAACAAGAAGAGCCTGCGGACGCCTGGCCGTTTGGAGAAGGTGAAGTTCAACCACTATCTCAAGCGCCGGACGCTTCACCGCGAACTCCGCTAACGACTGATCATGAGCGAGCCCAAAACCAAGGAGCGGCGGATTGCCTTTCGCAAGGCCAACAAGAGGATGCCAACTAAGCGTCTCGACCTCGAGATGAATCGCATCAGCTATCAGAACCCTGAGGTTCTTTCCAAGTTCACCACGGAAACTGGTAAGATCCTTCCACGTCGGGTGACCGGCGTATCCGCCAAGATGCATCGTAAGATCACGCGTGAGATCAAGCGGGCCCGGGCGGTGAACCTACTGCCCTGAACCCGTCCCGGAGCATTCGGTTCTTGGGTGGTATTCTGGTTTTGTCTCGGAGTTGCAGGACCTAGGGGACCGATGCACGAACTGACGGACATACAGAACGAGAGGGACGATCGCAATCTTCCGATCGACCGGGTGGGTGTGAAGTCCCTGCGTTTTCCGGTGGAGGTG
>DMYM01000403.1:0-1840 GCA_003483645.1 Verrucomicrobiales bacterium | reverse complement strand
TACAAGGGCACCCACATGAGCCGTTTCGTGGAGATTCTGAATTCGCACGGCAACTGTCTGGATGTGCGCAGCATGGCGTCCCTGCCGCAGGAGTTATTGGAGCGTCTTGACGCGCGGCGCGCCCACGTGAGCTTTCAGTTTCCGTTCTTCCGGTCCAAGCGCGCACCGGTGACGAAGAAGGAGGGACTCCTGGACTACGAGGTGCGCTTTGAAGTTGAGGCAGAGAAGGAAGGTGGGGTGGACTTCGTTCTGACCGTAATGGTGCCGGTGACCACGCTCTGTCCGTGCTCCAAGGCAATCAGCAGGCGCGGGGCGCACAACCAGCGCGGGATGGTGACCTATGCGATCCGGTTCTCGGAGCCAGTGTGGATCGAGGATGCGGTGGATCTGGTGGAACGTTCGGCCAGTTCGGAGCTCTACAGTCTGCTCAAGCGACCCGATGAAAAGGAGGTAACGGAGCGTGCCTACGATCATCCGGTATTTGTGGAAGATCTGGTGCGGAATGTGGCCTCGCGCTCCGAGGTGCACGGAATGATCACATGGTACCGGATAGAGGCGGAGATTTTCGAATCCATTCATAATCACAATGCCTACGCGGTAATCGAGAAGCGCGGGAGCTCATGAGCGAGGAAGCTGAAAACAAGGATCCCCTGCGGCGTCCGTATCTCAGCCTCCCGGGAGCGACCGGCATGCCCGATATCGGGGAGATTCTCGCGCACATGCCGGCTGAGCAGCAGCATCGGTTCGAGTCGGCGGGAGAGTTCGTGAAACGCCTGGCGCACCGCGTCCAGAAGTGGCGTGAGCGTCTGGGGGAGGATGAGCAACCCGTGATCCTGGCCCTGCTCTCGAACGGAAACGCCATCGAAGTGCGCTCAGTTGGCGAAGACGGGCATTCCAGCGTGGTGGTGGAGGGGGTTCTCGACGGAGCATCCTGCATGTTTGTTTCGCACCAGGCGAGTTTCCAGATCCTGTGCTATACCCAGAAGGTCGAACCGGAGAAGAGACGCAAGATCGGTTTCTACGTTGGTGGAGAGGAGATTGAGGCGTAGAGAGGCAGGTCTCGCCGGGAACCGGAACCCTGGGCAACCGGGGGCGGCCGGATCGCCCCCCGGGGCTGCTCCTGCCGCGATCACGACTGAGCTGTTATTTCGCGAGGCAGCCGGGGCAGTCCTGGGCAAAATGTCCCTTCGCGACCTCGGTCAGTTCCGGCCGACGATCGGTCAGGCAGCGGGTGGCATCACCGATCGTGTTGCGCGGGTTGAAGGAACAGTGGTTGGGTTCCTGGGAAAGGTCGGGCGGGATGCCAGGGATGGTATAGAGGGATTCTCCGCGCTGGTGGGTGGCGGGGATACTCTTGAGGAGGGAGCGGGTGTAGGCGTGCAGCGGATTTGTGAAGAGTTCGGCGGTGTGCGCCTGCTCCACGATGCGTCCGGCATACATGACATTGACCACCTCGCAGCTCTCTGAAACCACCGCGAGATCGTGAGTGATCAGGATGATGGAGAGTCCGAGTGCCTTCTGTCGCTCGTGCAGGAGATCGAGAACCTGCTTCTGGACAGTGACGTCGAGGGCGGTGGAGGGCTCATCGGCTACGAGGATTTCGGGCCGGGTGATGAGAGCCATCGCGATCATGACGCGTTGGCGCATGCCGCCGGAAAACTGGTGCGGATATTCCCCTAATCGTTTCTCAGGAGCAGGGATTCGAACCTTGGTCAGCATCTCGATGGCAAGGTCGCGCGCTTCTTGCCTGGAAACCTGTTGGTGCAGCAGGATGGCCTCCATGACCTGGCTTCCGATGGTAAAAACCGGGTTGAGAGAAGTCATCGGTTCCTGGAAAATC
>DMYM01000183.1 GCA_003483645.1 Verrucomicrobiales bacterium | reverse complement strand
CTTCGCCTTGGCCTGCAGCCAGATGGGCCTGCACTTCGTGGCCTTCATCCCGGACACCGCCACCTCCGAACGCGAGCTGATCATCAGGGCCTATGGCGGCGAGGTAAGACGGGTCGGAGGCGGTATGCCCGAGGTGCTGCGTGCAGCCGGGGAAACAAGCGCCTCGGAGGGATGGTTCCTGGGAAGGCAGTTCGCCAACGATGACAACACCGAGGCTCACCGCCTCCACACCGGACCGGAGATCCTGAGCCAGATCCCCGGGGGCGCCGTTGACGCGGTCGTGAGCGGGGTGGGGACGGGTGGCACCCTGCGCGGTCTCTACGAGGCCTTTGCCGGGGCCGGTTGCCCGGTCAGTGCCCACGCCGCCATTCCACGTGACCTTGCCCTCTTTGGAGCCAATGCCGAGTGCTGCAGCCTGCGCTTCAGCAGCGATGTCCCGGCGTGGTGGAAGGCTTGAGCGAAAGCTACGCCCAGTGGCAGTGTGACAGGCTGCGGGAATGGGAGATCAGTGATCGCGACTGCCTTGAGCTGACACGCAAGCTCTGGGGCCTCGGCTTCCCGGTGGGCCCCAGTTCCGGACTGAACTTTGCCGCCGCGCTGGAGGTAGTCGCCGCGCTTGGATCTGACGCCCAGGTGGTCACCGTCTTCCCCGACCGCATGGAGCGTTACTTTTCGCACAAGGTCTTCGAGGAAATCCGCAATCGTTCCTGACCTGGCGGAAGCTCCGCTTGTCACCGGACACGAAGCAAAGTAGACTCTACGTAAGTACCATGCGCATCGCGGACCGTTATATTGGCTGGCAGGTCCTCTACGGCACAATCTTCGGGGTTTCCCTGCTCACCGTGGTCCTCCTCCTCGGTCAGCTCTTCAGGAAGATCCGACCACTCCTGGTGGAACAGGGTGCTGCCCTCGATCTCATAGGACGCTTCATCCTGCTCATCATCCCCTTCACCCTGATGTTCACTCTACCCTGGGGATTTCTGGCCTCCACCCTCCTCAGCTTCGGGCGCCTCTCCAGTCATAACGAACTGATCGGCCTTCGAATGGCCGGAGTGAGTCTCAGCCGGGTGGCCTTCCCCGTCATTCTGGTGGGAGCCGGACTGTCCGGCCTCTGCTGGTGGCTCACCGGAACCGCTGCTCCCCGGGCCAAGGACGCCTCTCGCAACCTCATCTATGAGGCGGTCAGGAAGGACCCCCGCAAGCTGATCCAACCGCGGGTCGTCATTTCCCGGTTCCCGAATCAGAGGGTCTACGCCGAGGGGGAGGACGAGCACGGCCTCATTCGCGGCCTTCACATCTACAAGTTCACCGGGGAAGGGCGTGACGCCAACCTTGAAGCCTACATGTTCGCCCAGGAGGTCGACCTCTACGTCAACGAGGAGGAGAAACAGCTTCGCCTCAAGCTCTCCAATCCCTTCATCGAGATTTCCATAGACCAGGATGAAACCCCGCCCATTCCCATCCGGGCCACCGAGATGGAACCCGTCCTCATCGACTTTTCCGCTACCGGAAAGAAGAAGAACAAGCCATCCGACATTACCAATGCCGCCGCACCCGTCCGCATCGCCGAGTCGCAGGGCCGGCAGGACGCCTGCCGCAGGGAACTCTCCGGCGAACTTCCGCCCCGACCCGCCGGGCACCCCGCAGGAGCCGATTTCGAATCGGATCTTGATGAGAATGACGGCTCCCTGCCTGCCGTCCTCTCCCCCGAGCGTATCGAGGAACTGGAAAACTCCATCAGCAGGGAAGACCGCTTCCAGAAGGAACTGAACATCGAACTCCACAAGCGTCGTTCGCTCTCAATGGCGTGCCTTTCCTTTGCCATGATCGGGATTCCCCTCGGCATCTCCGCCCGCCGCCGTGAAACTTCCAACGGGCTCCTTCTCAGTCTCTTTGTCGCTGCCATCTATTTCGGTCTTCTGATCTTTGCCCAGCAGATCACGGACGCTCCCTTCTCCGTCATCATCACTGTCCTGTGGCTCCCCAACGCGCTCTGCCTCATCCTTGGACTCTGGCTCTTCCGCCGTGCCAGTTTCCGCTAGACCTCTCCACTATCCCTCCCTTCCCGATGTCACTGAGTCCGCTGCGCAAGTTCCTCCGGCGTCTCCGCCGGGCCCGGCGCAACAACCCGGGAACTACGCTTGATCCCCTGCCCATTCGCGGCCCCCTCAGTCGCTACACGTTCGGCAAGTTCCGGCAGGATTCCCGTGCCTCCATCAATGTCGCACTTCTCGCCCTTCCACAGGGCATGGCCTACGCCGCCATCGCGGAACTTCCCATCGTATACGGCATCGCCTGCTCAGCTATCGCTGCAATCGTAGCGCCCTTCTTCTCGGGTTCGCGCCACACCATCCTGGGGCCGACCAATGCCACCGCCTTCATGATTTTCTCCTTCTTCCTCATCCCGGGGATGGCCACTTCAAGAGAGGAGATCATCGGCCTGATGCCCCTGCTGTGCCTCATGGTGGGAGCCTTCTGCATCATGGGTGCTCTTCTCAGGTTCGCGGACCTCCTGCAGTTCATCAGCCGCAGCGTCCTGGTTGGCTACATTGCCGGAGCTGCAACCCTGATTATCGCAAACCAATTCAAACATATCCTCGGAATCGCGGAAGAAATGGAAGGTGGAGGGACTACCTTTGTGACCATCCTGGCCCGCCTGATCCAGAACCTCCCCTCCCTCCACTGGCAACCTCTCTGCCTGGGAGCTGGCACCTTGCTCTGCTACCTGATCCTGCATTTCCGCTTCAAGCGCGTCCCCGTCTTCGCCCTCACTCTCGTTCTCTTCTCCACCCTCGCGTGGGTCCTTGGAAACAAAACCGATCTTGGCTTCGACCAGGTCCAGAAGTTCGAGTCCTTCTCCTTCCGCAACCTCTCACCCGAGTTTTCCGTCTTTTTTCAACCGGGCCTCTTCGAGAAGATTGCCCAACTCTCCACCGTGGCCTTCGCCATCGCCTTTCTCGCCTCTCTCGAGAATACCGTCATGTCCAAGTCGCTCGCCTCCCGCACCGGTGACCGCCCGGATGTCAACCAGGACATGCTCTCGGTAGGGGCAGCCAATATCGCCGCGGGACTCTTTGCCGGCATGCCGGCCTCCGGTTCCCTCACTCGCTCGGCGCTCAATTACGATTCCGGCGCCCGCACCCGCTTTGCTTCTGTTTTCTGTGGCATCCTGTGCGTGATCGGCATCTTTCTCCTCGCTGCCTTTCCCCTCGTCCAACAGGTCCCCAAAGCCTGCCTCGCCGGACTCGTTATCGCAGTGGCCGGTTCTCTCATCTCGCCACGCGTCATCCGAATCTGTCTCCGCTCCACCAGCGACGATGCCCTGGTGCTGATCGTCAGCTTCGTAGCGGCTCTCCTCGCCCCGCTCCACATCGCCATCTTCATCGGGATAGGTCTCTCGGTGTCTCTCTTCCTCCGCAAGGCCTCGCGTCCCTACCTCATTGAATACGAGGTGAGCGATGACGGCGATCTGCGGGAACTCGGTGAAAAGCGCAAGCGTCCCAATCCCGCCATCTCCATCGTTCATGTCGAAGGAGATCTCTTCTTCGGGGCAGCCGAACTATTCCGCACACAGATTCAACGCACTTTTATCGACGACAACCTGCATGTCATCATCCTGCGCCTCAAGAATACGCGTCATCTCGATGCCACCAGCGTCCTTGCCCTGGAGGATCTGATTCGCTCTACCCGCAAGGATGGGCGCCACATCATCATCTCTGGTGCCACCCGCGAGGTCTACCGCGTCCTCAAGTTTTCCGGCGTTCTTGAAGTCCTCCAGGAGAACTGCGATCGCGAGGCGGGAGAAAGCAACCTCTTCCTTTTCAGGCCGAGCAACCCCAATATCTCCACCCGAGACGCCCTGAAACGTGCCCAGCAAATCCTCGGAACGAAGGAAGCCGACATCAAGATTTTCTACGATGCCGGCGGAGAGGAATAGTGGAAGCCGTTGTCGATAGTCGGTCCCGAGGCATCAGGGCCAGGCAAGATCGACCACCCATTGACCGGAGACAATCGGGATCTCCGGCACCAGCAACTCCCAGTGCCATCCGCCGCTACCCGATTCGATACACGATCCGGGCCTTGGAGGTATCGTAGGGGGACATCTCCATCTTGACCTTGTCCCCCACCACCAGACGAATGAACCGCTTCCGCATCTTGCCGGAAATATGCGCCAGCACTTCGTGATCGCTGGGGAGCTTCACCTTGAACATTGTCCCAGCGAGCACAGCCGAAATGGTACCCTCCACTTCAACGGCCTTGTCCTCCCCGTCAGCTCCCTTCCCGGGTCCCTTGTATTCACTCCGACGCCTCCGGCGTCTGCCCCCGCCCCTTCGTCTTCTTGGTGGTCCTGCGATAACTCGTTCCTGGGTTCAGCGAACGCACTCAAAGCGCGCATCCGCATGCCGCATCATTGTTGATATTCTCCAAGCCGCAATCGAAATCTCCCCACCCAGTCCCGATTTTCCTGCTACCATCCTCCTCCTCGTCAGGCGGTGCGTCCGGAGTGGTCCCTCCGGGGAGGCATGCCTTCCCGAGGATTAGCGTTGACACCAGGGAGGCTCGCTCCTAGCTTACTCGCCCTCCCCGCCCCCGAGCAAACCCTTCTGGAACGCCTGTAATGAAGACTTTTTCCGCCAAAGCTGCCGACGTGGAACGCAAGTGGCATCTCATCGATGCCGCCGACCAGATCCTCGGCAAGGTGGCAGTGGAAGCCGCCCGCCTGCTTCGTGGCAAGCACAAGCCAATCTTCACTCCCCATGTCGACACCGGTGATCATGTCGTAATCATCAATGCCGCGAAGGTCCGCCTCACGGGGAACAAGGAAACAGAGAAGATCTACACCAGTTATTCGGGATATGTCGGAGGCCAGAAGGTGGAGACTCCCAAGAAGATCCGGGCCCGTCGGCCCGAGTTGCTCATCGAGCGAGCCGTCCGCGGCATGATCCCTCACAACCGGCTTGGCCGCGCCCAGTTTCACAAACTGAAGGTCTACGCTGGTCCCGAACACGAGCAGAATGCCCAGCAACCCGAGCCCTACACGCTCTGATCCGAAGCTCTCCCACGCCTGACCTAAAAACCTTCTCCTTCCATGGCCGCCACTGAAACCATCTACACCGCCACCGGTCGCCGCAAGACCTCCGTCGCCCGCCTCTGGATGACTGAAGGCTCCGGCAAGATCATCATCAACAATCGTCCCTACGACGAGTACCTTCCCACCCTTCCCCTGCAGAACCAGGTCCTCGCTCCGTTCCAGACCATCAATCTTGTCAACAAGTTTGACCTCAAGGTGGTTGTCCGGGGCAGTGGCCTTCCGGCTCAGGCCGGTGCCATCAAGCTCGCGGCGGCACGTGCCCTCACGCAGATGGATTTGGAACTGCGCGGCCCGCTCAAGGCGGCCGGCCACCTGCGCCGTGATCCCCGCGCCAAGGAGCGCAAGAAGGCCGGGCAACCCGGTGCCCGCAAGCGCTTCCAGTTCTCCAAGCGTTAATCGCTGGCCACCCTTCAGAAGCCAAGCCGCGGAATCTGCCAGATCCGCGGCTTTTTTCTTTTTTTTGTTTAGCCACCCCTTCCCTTTCCCCTTCACTTCCCCCCGTGAAACTAATCTCCTGGAACGTCAACGGGATCCGAGCCGCACTCAACAAGGGAGCCGCAGAAGCCATCATCGCCGAAGATCCCGATGTTTTCTGCCTGCAGGAAACCAGGGCCCGGCCAGAGCAGGTGGAACTTCCACTCGAACTGGGCTTCTACAAGAACTACTGGAATTCCGCCGAGAAGAAGGGCTACTCGGGAACCGTCATCTTCTCCAAGCAGGAACCACTGGAGGTTTTCATGGACATGGGTGTCGACGAGCACGATTCCGAGGGCCGCGTCATCTCGGCCGAGTTCGCCGACTTCGTGCTCGTCAATGTTTACACTCCAAACTCGCAGAACGAACTCCGCCGGCTCGACTACCGTCTGGAGTGGGACAAGGCGTTCCGTGATTATCTCAAGCATCTTGAGAACAGTCGCCGGAAGCCTGTGATCTTCTGCGGCGACCTGAACGTAGCCCACCAGGAAATTGACCTTGCGAGACCCGGGCAGAATCGCATGTCAGCCGGTTTTTCCGATGAAGAACGTGAGAGTTTCAGCCAAACCCTGGCCTCCGGCTTCACCGACACCTTCCGGCACTTCCACCCGGAAACCACGGACGCCTATTCCTGGTGGTCCTTTCGTGCGCAGTCCCGGGAACGTAATGTGGGCTGGCGCCTCGACTACTTCGGAGTCTCCAACTCCTTCCTCGACCGCATCGAGTCAGCTTCGATCTACCAGGACATTCACGGTTCCGATCACTGTCCCGTCGGGATCGTCCTGAAATGAGTCTCTTCCCATTTCTCCCTTCTTTTCCATGCTTCCACCACCGGCGCAACAGGATCGGAGCGATTCAATCCGTCCACGCAGAGCGGATTCTTGAAGCTGCCCCGCTTTCCCGGTTTTCCTACAGCGGCAGGTCGTAACTTCGCCCGGAAACTCCTTCCCTCCAGTTCACAAAGGCGGCATTGACGGTGGCATAGCCTCCCGGGGTGGGATAATCACCGGTAAAGTACCAGTCCCCGCAGGGTCCCTCGAGGGAGGCATGCAGGTTCTGGATGGTCTGGTAGATGACTTCCACTTCGCCCTGCCAGCCGTTCTCCGGATAGATCATGCGGCTGATCTCGGCTGAGATCTCCTCCGCCGTGAATGGTTCGTAGATTCGCTTCACACAGTTCTGCATCTCGGCCCACGGCTTGCGGAGTTCCTCCATGCACTCCCGGTGCACTTCCTCGATAAGTAACTGCCGACCGTCCCGCTCCAGCATGCGGATAGCCGCCTGGAAGGCTATGAACTTGCCAAGTTCCGACATGTCGATCCCGTAACAATCCGGGTAGCGGATCTGCGGAGCGGTCGAACAGATCACGATCTTGCGGGGATTGGTGCGGCCCAGGATCTTGAGAATCGATGTCTTGAGAGTGGTGCCCCGCACGATGGAATCGTCGAGGGCCACCAACACATCGTCCTCCCCTACCACTCCGTATGTGATGTCATAGACGTGCGATATCAACTGCGCCCGGCCCTTCTCCTGCGAGATGAAGGTGCGCATCTTGATATCCTTGTGCGCGATCTTCTCCCCACGGGGCCAGTTGTGCATGATGAGATGGTTCAGGAGATCCTCGTCCAGGTCGCCGGAGCGGGCAGCCTCCAGGATATTCGCCCGCACCCGGTCGCGCCGATATTGGTACAACCCATCCATCAAGCCATACCAGGCGGTTTCCGCCGTGTTGGGAATAAAGGTAATGACCGCCGCGCCAAAATCCCCGTCAATGGACTCGACCACCTGATCCGTGAGAGCTGCCCCCATTGCCTTGCGCTCCTGGTAGATTACCGGGTCGTTGCCCCGCGAAAAGTAGATGCGCTCAAAGGAGCAATGCCGCTTCTCCTTCTCCGGCGCAAAACGACCTTCACTCATCGTTCCATCGTTCTTGATGGTGGCCACCACACCCGGTTCCAGCTCTTCCACCTCCTGCTGGGAGGCCTCGAACACGGTCATGAGCGGAACCCGCTCGGAGGCAAAGGCGATCACCTC
>DMYM01000318.1 GCA_003483645.1 Verrucomicrobiales bacterium | reverse complement strand
GGGAGGGCGGGGGAATCGATGATCTCACAGATCATGCTCTTGATACGAGTGCCGCCGATATCGAGCGGCTGATGGCGATGTTCGGAGTGGATCATGACCGGCAGCAGTTCGCTCACCGCGTTGCCGTTGCTCTTGGCGAAGGGTTCGCCCCAGTGTCCGTGCGAAAGACCCCAGGGGTTCTGGCCGCTGCATCCCCGGAAGGCGTGCAACTGCATGCGCCGGGGCCGGAGGCGCCATACACCGTGCTCATCCATGTGCACGATGCCCCAGGGCGTTTCCACCCGGGAGAAATTGTGCAGACCCTGGCAGAAGAGCAGTTCTCCGCCGGGGGTCCAGGTGAGGGAATTGATGTTCTGGTGGGTGTCACCGGTTCCAAATCCGGTGAGGAGAACCTCGCGGGTATCCGCCCGGTCGTCGCCGTTTTCATCCCGCAGGAAGAGGAGATCCTGGCCCTGTCCGAGATAGACTCCACCATTGCCGATTGCAAATCCGGTGGGCATGTCCAGGCCGTCTGCGAAGACCAGCGTTTCGTCCACGCGGCCATCCCGGTCGTTGTCCTGCAGGATGAAGAGCTTGTCGCCGGGTGCCTTGGAGGGGAGAGCCTGCGGATAGACGAGAGAGCAGAGCACCCACAGGCGGCCCCTGGGACCCCAGCGCATCACGATGGGATTGGCGATGCCGTTTTCTTCGGACGCAAAGAGTGAGACTTCGTAGCCTGCCGCGATTTCGAAGGAAGAGAGTTCGGCGCTGGCAGAGTTGTCCTGCAGGGTGGGACCGACCGAGTAATTCTTCTGCTGAGCGAATCCCACGGCGGGATCCAGAAACAGGAGGCAGACGAGAATCTGCTTCTTCACTTGACGCCCTCCTTCGCTTTCCAGATTTCTTCTTCCGCCTGCTCGATGAGCGGGATGATGGCATTGACCTCTTCGGGGAACCAGCGGGGTTTGCCCGGCCGGTGGTCCCTGCTGCTGGGCACGTGCTGGCGGTTGCCGTAGAGAAACGACCAGTTGGCGGGTCGCCAATGTTGACGCCAGAGCACGTTTTTGCGCTGTATTCGTTGGCGCAGCGGTTCAAGGGCGCCGTCCCGGCCGGGGACTTCCCGTCCGGTCAATTGCGACATGACATTCCGTGCCCAGGCCCGCTGACCTTCCGGGTTGAGGTGACTGCTGTCACTGGTCAATCCGGAGGGATCGAGCTTGTGCAGGTTGACATAGAGGTGACCGCGCCGCCGGGCCAGTTGGCGAATGCCTTCACTGTAGGCGGCGACATCTCCATTGCGTCTGCTCAGGTCGGGGAGGAGTGGGTTGCCGGTTTTTTCATGGCGATGGGGTGATATCAGGACAATGCGGGGAGTGCATTTCTCGAACTCGTCCAGGAGTTTGCCGTAGGCCGCGAGAAACTGCGGAAGGTGCGTCGCTCCATCAAGAGCCTCCGTCTGGCCGAAGTTCGCAATGATGACGCGTGCTCCCATGCGCCTGAGCAGGTCGAGGTGCGTGCCGAAATTACGCGGGCGCTGCTGGCGGTAGACGGTGTCCGCCTGCCAGGCGAGGTCGCGAAAATAAATGGGACCAGAGGCCGCGTGGGTGAGCATCGCTTCCAGATGACCCGATTCGAACTGCTTGACCATGTTGGTGCCGCCCGCCAGGGCCACGACGTCGTGGGACTCCAGCGCAAATTTGCCCGTGAATGGTTTTATCCGGGGCGCGATCGAGGCGGAATTCGTCGGACCGGGGATCAGGAGTTTCGCCAGGCTTGCCCCCGCCCGGTAGTGCCAGGGTCCTGTGAGGGGAATCGTCTTTCCGTCGCCAGTCAGCTGCAGCTTCCCGTGAGTCTGCGCCAGTCCCCCCCCGGATCCGTGATCGAACACGCGCACGGCGATGGTGTTCTTTCCCGGCGTGAGCGTGCCGGCGGGCAACTTGTAGTTGCGGGGAGTGAAGTGGGCTCCGGGCTGTTCGTGTCCCCCCACCCGCTTTCCGTTCACAAAGGTCACATCCATGTCATCGATGGCTCCCAGTCCCAGGGTGGCCTCCCCGCGCGCCATTTCTTCGCCGACCTCCACCGTGCGACGGAACCACACGATACCATCGTAGTCGGGCAGTCCCGCATTTTCCCAGTGGACGGGCAACTTCATGGTTTTCCAGTTGCTGTGATCAAAGCTCTTCTGCGCCCAGAGTGCATCCTTGGATCCAGGATCATGCAGGGCTATCCGTTCCGGCCATTTGGGAGTGGCTGAACCAGCCGTTCCATAGTTGACGGGGCGTGGTTTCAGGCGAGGCGGACTGGTTCCGTCGTCGGCGCGGGCCGCCGCCAGAGCAACAACGAAAATGAGAACGGAATGACGGGCGACCATGAGGCGGCGGGAACTACGTTCCCATTTGTCTGCTTTTCCCGCCTTCCAGCCAATCACAAAGAGTTTCGCCGTCCAGTGGCGGCCTCTCTTCGTATGAGGTGTGAGGCACGGCACAAATGAGGAGGCATGCCGGGAGTGAACACGCGTGATCGAATCATGACCGTGTCTCAATGAGAGCTTTTCATGGGAGCAGCTCTTCCCTAGCGTAATGCAATGATTCGGATCTGCCTTTCCCTGTTGTTTCTGCAGCTGGTTTCCCTTGCGGTGGCGAAACCGGAGTTTGTGAATCTCGCAGCCAGTGCAAAGATCACCGCTTCCTCCGAATCGGAGGGGCAGAAACTGGCGGCCGGTGCGATTGCAGATGGCCGGATCGCGCCAGCTCTCTCCCAGCACCTTGAGTTTTATCCGAACTCACAGGGAGCAAAGTCGTGGGCGGTTAACGGGGAGGTGGCCGAGGACAAGGGTGAACTGGTCCTGGAGTGGAAGGAGCCCGTGATGGTGCAGGAGATTGTCTACTTCGGGCGGACGACCTGGTTGCTGGAGGAATGCTTCAAGGATTATGAGATCTTCGTCGACGATCAGGCCGAGCCGGTGGCGAAGGGTGCCTTCGAGAAACGGCATGGTGGTCAGCGGGTGACAATCGAGCGGCGGGCCGTAAGAAAGCTGACTCTGCGGTTTCTCAACTCACACGGGGGACCGAATCCCGGGGCGGCCGAGATCCTGGTCCTGGACGAGAAGCTGAGCGATGCAGCCCTGGCGGCTCTTGCCCCGGCCAAGCCCCCCGTGGTGAAGAGGCCGCCTGATCCGATCTCGGATGCTCACATCGTATGGAATACGCCGGGAGGGAATGCGGAGGGAGCAATGCCGATTGGGAATGGCTCCCTGCTGGCCCATGTGTGGGCTGACCAGGACGGAATCGTACATGTCGGTCTGGGAGCCCGGAAAGCCGACGGTCGGATCGCCCCTGTGGGAGGGGTGCGGTTTCGGCTTGAGCAAGGGTTCCACACCGCAGAGTCGTCTTTTCATCAGGCCCTGCGTTTCAAGTTCGGCGAGGTGACCGTCAGGAGCCTGCAACAACCCGAGAAGCCGGTTTTTTCGTTCTTCGTGGATGCCAATCGGGATGTGCTTCACCTGCAACTGAGAACTGCGAAGCCGGTTGATTTTGTGGTGGGTCTGGAAGGAGACGGGGAGCACAAGGCTCTGAAGGACCACAAGCGGTTGCGGATCAGGAACGCTGATCATGCCCTGGTGGTCCTGTGCGACGGGATGGAACCGGGGGAAGGGCTGGAACTCAGGAATCCCGCTCCCGCCACTGCA
>DMYM01000265.1:7418-7713 GCA_003483645.1 Verrucomicrobiales bacterium | reverse complement strand
AGAAGTGGGCGAGGATCATGCATCCGAGAACCGCATAGACGTAAAGGGAGGTGCGGAATGCTCCCCAGGCGTGCTCGAGGGAATCGTTGATGAGAAAGGTGATCCTCAGGATGAAGAACATCAGGAGGGTGGAGAGCAGGAGCATGCCTCCGGGCAAGATGGGAGGGAAGGCGATGAAGGAGATCACCCGCCAGTATTCGCCCTTCGCAATCAAGTCCTTGTTGAAGACAAAAGAGTTGCCGACTTCTCGATTAAAGACCAGGAGGACGAAGACGAAGAAATGGATGATGCCGAT
>DMYM01000265.1:6426-7086 GCA_003483645.1 Verrucomicrobiales bacterium | reverse complement strand
CCCCGGATGAGACCGGGAAAGGCCATCCATCTGAATTTTGGCTCCAGCGAGTTTGAGAGGCTCACGTGGGGAACAAAGGGCCGGAGGCACGCATTGACAAGCCCCATCCGGTCTCACAGCATCCTCCGCGTGAGCGGAGAGCTGAAAGAGACGCCCCTGCGCGAGGTGCATCTGGAGTTGGGGGGCAGGATGGTGGGCTTTGCAGGCTGGGACATGCCGATTCGCTATGGTTCGATCCTGGAGGAGCACCAGGCCGTGCGGGAGGCGGCAGGCGCCTTTGATATCTCCCATATGGGTCAGTTCTTCGTGGAAGGTGGTGAGGCGGTCGACTGGCTTGATGGGTTGCTCACGAATAATGTGGATAACCTGGAGGTGGGAAAGGGGCACTACACCTTTCTGCTCAACGACGGGGGCGGGGTAATCGATGATCTCATTCTCTACCGGTTGCAGGGAGAGTCTTTCCTGCTGGTGGTGAACGCGGCCAGGAGTGCAGAGGATTTTGCCTGGTTGAAGGCGCACAACAAGGAGGGAGTGATCGAGTTGCAGGACCGAAGTGAGGAGATGGCTGGCATTGCGGTGCAGGGTCCGCGGGCCACTGATGTGTATTTCCGCATGATGGGAGGCCGCACGCTCCCGGGGCGCAACGGGGTGGATGATTTC
>DMYM01000265.1:0-6100 GCA_003483645.1 Verrucomicrobiales bacterium | reverse complement strand
CGGGGTGGATGATTTCGAGATGGAAGGGCAGCGTATTCTGGTATGCCGGACTGGCTACACGGGGGAGGACGGATTCGAGCTCTTTTGCGGGGCGGGAGGTGGTGCCCACTGGTTCCGCGGCGCGTTGGACGATGGGGCCCGAGCCTGCGGTCTGGGGGCTCGGGATTCCCTGAGGCTGGAAATGTGTTACCCGCTCAATGGTTCCGATCTAAGCCCCGAACGCACGCCCCTGGAGGCCGGGCTGGGTTTTTTCGTGGACCTTGAGAAGGAGGGCTTTGTGGGGCGGGACGTGCTGGTGGCCCAGAAATCAAACGGCCTGACCGAACGTCTGGCAGCGGTGAAATGCCTTGAACCGGGTCCGCCCATCCGTCCGGGGTGCGCGGTGCTGGACCGGGAGGGTCACGAGGTGGGCAGACTGACCAGCGGGACGCTCTCCCCGTCCCTGGGAGTCGGAATCGGGCTGGCCTACCTGCCCGGGGAGACGGCCAGGGTGGGAACGGCCCTGGCGGTCGAGGTGCGGGGGCGCATGATTTCTGCAGAAGTGGCGAAAAAGCCTTTTTACAAGAAGGCCTGACGCGCTAGGAATTCACCCAGCAGAAGCAATGAATATTCCCGATCATCTCCGATACACGACTGATCATGAGTGGGTAAGCATCGAAGGCGATGTCGTCACGATTGGTATTACGGATCATGCCCAGGAAGAATTGAGCGACGTGGTCTTCGTGGAACTGCCCTCCGTCGGACAGGTGGTGGGCAGTGGTGACGAGGTAGGCACCGTTGAGTCAGTCAAGGCGGCGAGCCCGATCTATGCAGCACTCGGGGGTGAAGTGGTTGCCATCAACACGGAATTGGAAGGAGATTCCTCCGTGATCAACAGCAGTCCCTATGAGGAGGGTTGGATCTGCAAGGTGCGTCTTGAAGACACAGGAGATCTGGATGAGCTTCTTGATGCCGGAGCTTACGAGGATCTGATCAGCTGACATCATGGGCATCTCCGCGGCACCTCCCAGTGCGCATTCCTCTCTATCGAGGTCATCAATGTCCATTCCCCGGGGTTTTCCTGAACGGCACATAGGCCCGTCGGAGGAGAGTTGTAGTGAGATGCTTGAGGAGCTCGGGTGTGCTTCCCTTGATGCCCTGGTTGAGGAAGCGGTGCCGGCCTCCATCCGGTTGGGGAAGGCTCCCGTTCTTCCGGAACCGCTGAGCGAATCGGCAGCCCTCGCCGAGTTGCGTGAGGTCATGTCTCGGAATGTGCTGTGCAAGTCTTTCATCGGGCAGGGTTATCACGGGACCATCACACCGGCTGTGATTCAACGCAACATCCTGGAGAATCCCGGCTGGTACACCGCCTACACGCCCTACCAGGCTGAGATCGCGCAGGGGCGGCTGGAGGCCCTGCTCAACTTCCAGAGCATGGTGGTCGATCTCACCGGAATGGACGTGGCCAACGCCTCCCTGCTGGATGAAGGGACCGCAGCGGCGGAGGCCATGACCATGGCGCAGTCGGCCAAACCGAAGGCCGGGATGTTCTTTGCGGACCGCAACTGCCATCCGCAGACCCTCGACGTCCTTCGCACCCGGGCAGAGGCCGGGGGACTGGAGCTTTGCATCGGAGACTGGCAGGCCTTTGCTCCCGTGGAAGGGGAGCTGGCAGGTGCCCTCGTGCAGTATCCGGACACGTTGGGGGCTCTCCACGACTACGAGGGCCTGGCAGAGAAGGTGCACGGGGCAGGAGGATTTCTGGTGGTTGCCGCCGACCCCCTCGCGCTCACCCTGCTCAAGGAACCAGGTGCCTTTGGGGCAGATCTGTGCGTGGGCTCAACGCAGCGCTTCGGAGTTCCCCCGGGATTCGGGGGGCCGCATGCGGCCTACATCGCCTGCCGCGACGCCCTCAAGCGCAAGCTGCCGGGGCGCCTGGTGGGTGTCTCGGTGGACGATACGGGGAAGCGGGCCTACCGCCTCGCGCTCCAGACCCGTGAGCAGCACATCCGCCGCGACAAGGCTACCTCCAACATCTGCACCGCCCAGGTGCTTCTGGCCGTCATGGCCTCGATGTATGCAGTCTATCACGGTCCCGGGGGCCTGCGGAAGATCGCCTCGCACATTCACGACCTCACCGATCGCATGGCACGGGCCCTGGGGGAGGGCGGCATCGCGTGTGAGGGTGACAGCTTCTTTGATACCCTTACCCTGAACCTGGGAGAGAAAGCGGAGGAGTTCATGAGGGCAGCCGCAGAGGAGGGTTACAACCTGCGCCTTCTCGACGACGGTCGGGTGGGGGTGTCCTTCGATGAAACAGCCACCAGCGAGGATCTGGGCAATCTTCTCGGTTGTCTCGGCCTGGATGAAGTGGAGAGGGGGGAAGGGGGTATTCCAGACAAGCTGGTCCGCAGGACGCCCTATCTTCGCAACGAAGTCTTCAGTCTCTACCACAGCGAAACGGAAATGATGCGCTACCTCCGGCGACTGGAAGGAAAGGATCTGGCACTCAATGAGTCCATGATCTCGCTGGGTTCCTGTACGATGAAGCTCAATGCGGCGTCCGAGATGATGCCGGTGACCTGGCCCGAGGTGGGAACGATCCATCCCTTCGCGCCGGAGGCACAGACTGCGGGCTACCGGGCCATGCTGGAAGCGCTGGAGGACTGGTTGGCGAAGATTACCGAGTTTGCCGCGGTTTCGCTGCAGCCCAATGCGGGGTCACAGGGTGAGTATGCCGGTCTTCTGGCCATCCGGCGCTATCATCACGATCGCGGGGAGGCGCAGCGCGATATCTGCCTGATCCCCGTCTCCGCCCACGGTACCAACCCGGCTTCCGCGGTCATGGCGGGTTTCCGGGTGGTGGCCATCGAGTGCGACGAGGAGGGGAACATCGATGTGACTGACCTGCAGACCAAGTGTGAGAAACACAGTGGCGAGCTGGGAGCCCTGATGGTGACCTATCCATCGACCCACGGTGTTTTCGAAGAGAGCATCCTGGAGGTCTGCAAGACGGTGCACCGGCATGGTGGCCAGGTTTACATGGACGGTGCCAACATGAATGCGCAGGTCGGGTTGACCAGTCCCGGGCAGATCGGGGCAGACGTCTGCCACCTCAACCTTCACAAGACCTTTTGCATCCCGCACGGGGGTGGTGGTCCCGGGGTCGGTCCGGTCGGGGTGGCGGGTCACCTGGTGGACTATCTCCCCGGACACGCGGCACTGGACCGGCACGAGGGGCCGGTTTGCGCCGCGCCGTGGGGAAGCGCGTCCATCAATGTCATCTCCTGGATGTATATCCGCATGATGGGCGTGGAGGGATTGACCGCAGCCACCAAGGTTGCCCTTCTCAATGCCAACTACGTGGCGCACCGTCTGAAGAAGTACTTCTCCGTCCTTTATACCGGAGCCCGGGGCCGCGTGGCGCACGAGTGCATCATCGATCTGCGTCCGCTGCAGAAGGAGAGCGGGGTGACGGTGGAAGACGTGGCCAAGCGCCTGATCGACTATGGATTTCACGCACCCACCATGAGCTGGCCGGTGGTGGGAACGCTCATGATCGAGCCCACCGAATCGGAGTCCAGGGAAGAACTCGATCGCTTCTGTGAAGCGATGATTGCCATTCACGGAGAGATTCAGGAGGTGATCAACGGTGATGCCGACCTGGAGAACAACGTCCTGCGCCGGGCACCACACACTGCGGAGGTGGTCGCCGGGGATACGTGGGATCGTCCCTATTCACGCGAGCGGGCGGCCTTCCCGGCGACCCGGTTGCGCGATCACAAGTTCTGGCCGGCGGTGGGCCGGATCGACAATGTGCACGGGGACCGGAACCTGGTCTGCACCTGCGGCGGAATGGAGGCCTACGCGGAGGATTGATGAGCGAAGGGTTGGACGAGAGCAGCAGGCCCTCACCGATTGAGTGGGCCGGATGGCGACCCGAGATCCGGGCCACCCTGATGTTCATTCGCGATGGTGACGACATCCTGCTCATCCGGAAGTTGCGTGGAATCGGAGCGGGAAAGATCAATGCGCCCGGTGGAAAGATAGATCCCGGCGAGTCCCCCCTCGAAGCGGCGGTGCGGGAGACCGAGGAAGAGTTGCACGTTGCGCCGGTAGATCCGCGCAAGATGGGAGAGCTGTCCTTCGCGATGAGCGACATTCCCGATATCTTCGTGCATGTCTTCCTAGCCAGAGGATGCGAGGGCGAACCGAAGGAAACCGTGGAGGCCATCCCGATGTGGACGCACCTCCACCGGATTCCCTACGAATTGATGTGGGAGGACGACCAGCACTGGCTTCCCCGCATGCTGGATGGTGAGAAGTTCCGCGGTCGCTTCTACTTCGAAGGCGAACGCATCCAGTGGATGAAGATCGACTGGGATGTGGATTGCCTGGAGTAGGTTGCCGGAAGATTTCCCCGTTTACCCTGTGATTCTGGTCGTGCGAAGGGCCCTGGCAGCGTCCCGGGATATGAGGCTGGGGTTGTTCTTATGAACGGTGAAGAAGGCGGGGGATTGCGATGTTCCTGGAAAAGGAAAAACCCGCTCGGGTGAACGAGCGGGTTTTCAGAAGTATCCGCCGTGCCGTCCTTGACTACGCAAGCCACGTTCCCGTAGCCCAATAGGTTGGGGACTTCCTCCGAGGCAAAGCCTTCCAATGAAGGCCTGACTTCACTTCGGCGGGGCTGCCCCCTTTGTCAAAGCATCGGTCCGGGCGCGAGCCAAGAAATGACGCACACAGTAGACAGCGGAACGCTAGCGCAGAGGAGAGGGGGACGCAACGGGATTTCACGGGAATCCCCATTTGACCCTATTCGGGTTGATCCGAATGAATTGCTACTTAGGGTTTTCTCGATGAAGCTCCTGGTCGTTTTACTTGGCGACTGGAGTCTGACAGGGACTCACTCTCAAGGGCAGATCTCGGTCAAACCGGCGGGGTGCAACGCTGGTGTGGGAGAAGATCGACAAGGATGCCTTCCAGTCTCTTTTACTCGATTCTCGGGGCCCGGCACCCGGTGACGGTATCCCTTTACATCGAATCGGCAGGGAAGAAGATTATTTCCATCGACAGGGACAGGAGCAAGGTGACCTCCCTTGTCGATGAATGGGGATCTCAGGAGCCCTTGGCCTTCTCCTGATAGACCTTGTCCATCCTCTGCAGCGGGTTGCCTGCTGCGATTGTTCCAGTAACCGTGAGGGAGGTCACCTCTTGAAGTAGAAGGTCAGGTAGGCAGTGGCAGACATTTCCTCGGTCCGCATGCGGCGTGGGATATCCAAGCCGGCCCAGCTCTCGACAAAAAGCACCTCCTGGCGGGTGGCATTGTAACCGACGATGACGGAGGCGTGGAGAGGGGCCTTGTCGTCGGGCCAGGAGTCGCGGGTCGCGGTATCGGGAGTGGCAGTCCTGAAGTTTGGATCCCTGGAGGCCTGGATGGTCTGCCGGGTGTGGACCTTGTTGCGTTCGGCGGAGAAGCGCCGCCAGACCACCACCGGGAGTCCACGGTCGAGGGAGCCCCGCGCCTCGTCGAGGGAGAAAGCATTCGATTTGTGGAGGTCGAGACCAGCCTCCTTGGCGACTGCGAGATAGAGGCGGGGAATCTGCGAACCTGCGGCCGAGCCGGTGTTCTGGAATTTCCCGGCCACCGCGAGCCAGTCCTCGTCGAGGTGAAGCCCGAAGTAGCGGGCTGCCATGGTGAGGGTGTTCAGTCCGCAATAGGGTTTGTAGCCCTGGGGCACGATGGGGAGGGTGTCGATGCGGACATCGCCGTTATCAACCTTGGTCACGCGGTTCTGATAGACACGGCTGAGGGCGCTCCCGGAGAGTGCGGAGCGATCGGCGTCGAGCCACTCACGGGTGGCGGAACTGGCAGGCTGAATGAGAAGGCGGATGAGACGTTCGCCTCCCACCATGAGGCGGAGGACGAGATCGCCCTTCCGGTAATCAGTGACCTCGGCCCGGAGAGTGCGGGTCTTGCCGATCTGATTTTCCCTTGGACGTTTGTCCGCGAGATCGCGGAGGGCGTCCTGGAGGGAGGTTTCCGTTTGGCGGAAAAAGGTGGAGAACTCCTGTTGTTTTCCGGTGAGCCTGCGTCGCAGTTCCTCTTCCTGCTGACGGCGGC
>DMYM01000377.1:1663-5669 GCA_003483645.1 Verrucomicrobiales bacterium | reverse complement strand
GAACCCAGGGCCTTGGCCGCACGGATGCCGAGCTGGAGGTGTTCGTCGGCCGTTCCCCACGTATCGCGAAACTTTACCGAGGTCGGACAGATGCTCCAGCTCCCCAGCAGGATCTTCACCCCGGCATCCTCGCCTTGCCTGCGCAGGTCCTTGAGATAGGCATCGTCCATCTTCTCGAAGGGCCCGAAGTCCGTGATGAAGAGGGTGTCGCAATTGAGCTTGGCGGCATACCCGATGAGCTCGGGCACCTTCCACTTCATGGCGCGTACCGCGAAATTGTCATAGCCGAGGGCCAGCTTCCTCCGGGTCTGGAGCTTATCCGCCCGAATCGTTCCGGAACCGAGGAGAGGGGCGCTCATGGCCGCTCCCTGTAAAAATTTGCGCCGCTTCATGAGCTCATCCAACTCCAAAACCGGGTTCCGGATCAAGCGTGCAGGTTGCAACCACGCGAGGTGGTGTCGGCTTTCCGGCCTGCAGGAGCCCTCCCCCTCCCGGGCGGGGCCCGTAACGGCCATATCCGCCGGGTCATCCACAGGTTCGGGACCAGGCATCACTTTGACGGTTGAAAGGCGGCGTCCGCTCGCGCATTACTCCTTTCGCTCATGCGATTGCCCGCTCTTCTACTCGGTCTGCTGGCCGTTGGACCGGCCCTGGCCCAACTCGAGGACTGGACGCCCCTCCCTGTCCCGCATGCGGAGGGCTGGAAGGGCGAGAAAGGGTTCGGGTGGTACCGTGCCTACGTGAACGTACCCGCAGGGTGGAAGGGTAGCCGCCTCCTCCTGATGGTGGATGCGATCAGCGATGTGGACGAAGGGTTCTTCAACGGAACCAAGATTGGCGCCAACGGATCCATGCCGCCCCTCTTCGGCGCTCCCTCGAGCAGCATCCGTCGGCCCTTCGTCATCGAACCGGACCAGGTCCGCTTTGGCGAAGCCAACCTCATTGCCTGGCGTCTCTTCAACAAGGGCGGCAGGGGCGGAATCCTCAAGGGGCCCATTCACCTGACGCGCGTGGATGATGCCATTGATCTGAGCGGCAACTGGCTCTTCCGACGCGGCGACGTTCCGGCCTGGGCGCAGTGGGGCAGACACCCGGAAACCGAGATGAAGTCGTTCATTGAGCGCGCGGGCCCGGAGCGCGCGGGGCATCGTGGCGTAATTCCTGCGGACAAAGGCTGGCGCAGGCGCATGCTGACAGCCGTGTCCAAACACTTCGAGGGCAACAACAATCCCTATGCCCGTGCCGACGACAAGGGCGATCCCACTCCCCCAGACAAGGCCCTCGCTCAATTCCAGGTCGGCACGGACCTGGTGGTCGAAACGGTCCTCAGCGAACCGCTGGTCCGGCAGCCCCTCTATCTTGACTTCGACGAACGCGGGCGGCTCTGGGTGGTCCAGTATATCCAGTATCCCAATCCCGCCGGTCTCGAGGTCCTCACCTGGGACAAGCACCTCCGCAAGGTCTTCGACCAGGTCCCGCCACCCCCTCCCTTCACTGAACCCCTGCACCGGAAGTTCATCGGGCAGGACAAAATCACCATCCACGAGGACACGGACGGCGACGGCACCTTCGACGTGCACAAAACGTTCCTTGACGGGCTCAACATGGTCACCTCCCTGGCCCACGGTAAGGATGGCGTGTGGGTGCTTCACCCTCCCTACCTTCTCTTCTATCCCGACAAGGACCGGAACGACATTCCCGACGGCAAGCCGGTGGTGCACCTCTCCGGGTTCAACCTTGAGGACACCCACTCGATTTCCAACAGTCTCAAATTCGGACCCGACGGCTGGCTCTACGGATGTACTGGTAGCACGGTAACCGCCCGCGTCCGGGTACATCTCGACGAGGACGCGCCGCGGCATGCCTTCCTCGGGCAGAACATCTGGCGCTACCATCCTGCCCGCCATGTCTTTGAGCTTTTCGCCGAGGGCGGCTGGAACAACTTCGGCGTCAATTTCGACGACCAGGGGCGGCTCTACTCGGGAACCAACGGCACTCAGCAAGCCGTCCATTTCGTGCAGGGCGGCTACTATCAGAAAGGCTTCGGCAAACACGGGCCCCACACCAACCCCTACACCTTCGGGCATTTCTTCGGCATGCCGATCGAGGGAGAGAAGACCCGCCTCGTACACCAGTGGATTCGCTACAGCAGTGGTGCGATCCCGAGCCTGGAGGGACGCCTGGTCGGGCCCAACTCGCTCGGCAACAAGGTCCACGCCCTGCGGATGGAACCACACGGCAGCACCTTCAGGACGGTGGAAGAGGAAAACCCGATGCAGACCGGGGACAAGTGGTTCCGTCCGGTGCATTGCGCCGTCGGACCGGACGGAGCCATTTACGTGGCTGATTTCTACGACGCCCGCATCACCCACGTCGATCCCCGCGACAACTGGGACCGCAGCAACGGGCGCATCCACCGCATCCGCGCCCGGGACGCCAAACCCGGCCCAGCCAGGGATCTGAGTGAATTGCCATCAGCGGATCTGGTGAAAGTACTCTTCGAACGCAATCAGTGGGCACGCCGCCATGCCCGACGCCTTCTTGTCCAACGCGGGGATGACTCCGTCCGGCATCTGCTCATGGATGCCTTCACCCGGAATCCGGAAAACCCGGAGGAACAAGGTCAGCGGGCGTTGGAGGCCCTGTGGGTTATCCAGGGATTGGATCCGGCGAAGAGCGATCCCTCCGGCATGCCCGGGCTCCTTGCCGCGGTTCTCCGTATTCCAGATCCGAACGTTCAACGCTGGGTGATTCGCGTGGCTGCTGACAACCGGATCGATCTTGGCACCACCCTTCATCAACTCGCCCGCAAAGCCGGCCACCCGGAAGTGGTTTCCCAGCTCGCCTCCTCCGCCCAACGCCTGGGTGACCGTCATCTCATCGAGAGCCTCGCAAGCCGCGGAGAATTTGCAGACGACCCCTTCATTCCGCTGCAGCTCTGGTGGGCGATGGAAGCCCTGATCACTCGCCATCCCGACCGCGCCAGGGAGCTCCTGTCCTACGCCGGCTTCTGGGACACATCCCTCTTCGAAAAAATCCTCCGCGAGCGCATCGGGCGCCGCTACATGGCGGAGCGGAGCCCGGAGAGCTTACGCATGTGTGCGTGGCTGCTGGAAAAGGCGGCCGGAACGAAGCACCTCGATGCCCTTATCCGTGGAATGGAACAGGCGCTGGAAGGAACCTCTCTGGACCCTGTCCCGGCTGAACTGGATGCCGCCGTGGCCAATATCTGGAACAACCATCGCGTTACCGACGATGTCATCCGCCTGTCCCTGCGGCTGAAAAGTCCGCAAGCCCTGGCTGCGGCCCGCCCCCTGCTCGCTGATCGCAAGACCCCGGTCACCCAGCGCCTGGAGTTCATCAAGGCGTTGGGAGAACTCGGCGACGCCCCCTCGGAGCGGATCTTTCTCTCGCTCTTCCGCGACGAAAAGGTCGAGCCCCGTGTCCGCCTTGCGGCGCTCACCGCACTGCGGCGCTATTCAGGCGGGGAGATTCCCGCCACCTTGCTCACCCTCTACCCCCGGCTCCAGGGTGATCTCCGGCAGGTGGCCCAGTCGCTCCTCGCCAGCCGGCCTGCCTGGGCTCAACGCCTCCTCACTGCAGTGGACGGTGGAATACTCGACAAGGGAACGATCGGCCGCGATAGCGTGCTCCTGATGGCGACTTACGAGAACAAGCGCATCGGGCAGTTGATCACCAAACACTTCGGGACCATTCGTCTCCCCGATGCCGCCAAGGCCAGGCGCATCACCGAGGTAAAGGCCCTCCTCTCCGCCAAGGACGCCAAGGGAGAGGCCGCGCGCGGGCGCGAACTCTTCGGCCTACACTGCGCGCTCTGTCACAAGTTCGGCGATCAGGGCCGCGACATCGGCCCTGACCTTACAGGCTATGAAATGAAGAACCTCGACTACCTCGTTCCAGCCATCGTCGATCCCAACCTCGGTATTCGGGAAGGTTTCGAGTTGGCCACCCTCACTCTGCGTCCGGTGGGAGACGCCCCGCCCGA
>DMYM01000377.1:0-1336 GCA_003483645.1 Verrucomicrobiales bacterium | reverse complement strand
CCCGCCCGCCGTGCTTACCGGATTCCTTGCCGATGCCAGTGAACGCACTGTGACTATCAAGGACCTGGCCGGGATCAAGACCGTGGTTGCCCGCAAGGATCTGGCCCATCAGAGCCGTGCCCCCGTGTCCGTCATGCCGGAAGGGCTTCTCGACCGGATGAGTGACCAGCAGGTCCGCGACCTTGCAGCTTATCTGCAGTCAAGGAACTGAACCAACGACCCTGAAAACTCCGAGGCTCTCTTCATCACCGCAGACACCACCAGCTTTCCGTCTCACCCGGCCGTAGCAGGTTGCCGGGGCGAACCGGAACGAGGCCAGTCAATACAGTCCCCTGCGGCTGCGGGAAACGGGGCAGGCCCTTTACCTGATCCAACGGCACGATCGTCAGACCACCACGCCCATGATGAGACGGTAGCCCACAATCATGAGGAAGGCGTCCACCACCAGGTGGCTGATCCAGCACCCGAGGACGGTGCCCTGCCATTCATACATGAGCGTCCACATCAACCCGCCGAGGCCTGCGAGAAAGGACAGAAAGAGCGCAAGGGGCAACGGGAAGAGGACGCTCATGAGAACGAAGTGGTGCCCGGTGAAGGCAACCGCGGCAACGAGGTGTCCTGGCCAGTGACCCACCATCTGGCGCAGGTTCCCGTAGACGAACCAGCGCCAGTAGTACTCCTCCATCGCAGAATGGAGAAGCGTGATGAAGGTCGCCACCATGAGGAAGCGCCCCGTCGTGGCGAAACCGAGTCCCTTGACCTTCTCAACCAGATTGGGACTGCTGGCCTTCACGATATCACCCACGGGCGTTATGACCATGAGCCAACCGACAAGCGCAATCCCCACCCCGATCAGGAACCCGGTGAGAATGACCACTTTCCAGGACGGCCAGATTGCGAGCCGGTCTTCCCGCCGGGTGAGACCACCGAGACCGATCAGACCGAAGAAGAAGAGGGGATAAACCAGGACCCAAATCTTGGTCGCGAACCAGGCGCTGCGTCCGCCGTTGCCGTGGGGGATCCAGACCACGTAGACCAGAGCACAGAGCAGGGGGACACCCAGAGCGGCCACCATCGACGGCCAGCTCATGCGATGCCCTCTGTTCTTTTCCCGCACCACCTGGGCACAAATCAATCAGCCCGGGCCTTATTCATCAACAGGGAAGCGCAGACAAATCCCCAGCACGCTGCTGATCATCAAGCTCCCATGACCAGCTGGAAGCCGATCACCATGAGCATGACATCAACACAGAGATGACTCATCCAGCATCCGATCACCGTGCCCTGCCGCTCATACATGATGGACCAGATCAAGCCACCCGCCGCCACGCAAATG
>DMYM01000506.1 GCA_003483645.1 Verrucomicrobiales bacterium | reverse complement strand
AGCGTGTTGATCGAGCTGCGCCGCTTAAGCGGAGTGTAGACAAACACGTATATCGCGATGGTTGCTGCCGCGAGCCAGGCCGCCCCGCGGTCTACCATGGCGGCGAGATGGATGATCCCGAAGCCACAGAGGATCCAGCCGAGCAGGAACGCCCACATCGGCAGGACACGCTCGGCCGGCAGGGGGCGGTCGGCAGTCCGCCGCATACGGGCGTCCTCCTTGGTCTCCATGAGTTGATTGAAGACTGCTGAGCCGAAGGCCGCCGAGGCCGTTCCAACCAGGGTGTGCAGCAGCAACCACAACCGCGACAAGCTCCAGCCGTCTCCCATGGAGAACGTCGCGATCAGAAACCCGAAAAACGTCGTAATCAGGACAAAGACGTTGAGGCGCAGCTTGACGAGGGTGGCAAGGTCCTCCCGCAGGCTCGGGGTGCCCTCAGCTTCGGATTCTTCCCCATCCACTTGGTTCGTCACGCGCCTCGAGTGTGCCCCCAACGCCTGCTCACCGCAATCCCCGCGAGGGCCAGACTGTTCAAAAAAATCTGCCAATTCCCTCTCCCTCCGGCTTACATTCCCCCATGAAGTTCGCGATCTGCAACGAGACCTTCCAGGACCGGAGCTTTTTCGATCAATGCCAGGCCGCCGAAGCCACCGGATACACTGGAATCGAGATCGCTCCCTTCACCCTCTCCGATGACATCGCCCGGATCACGGAGGCGGAAATTGCCGACTACCGGAAGGCCGCCTCCGATCACGGGCTTGAGATCGTGGGACTCCACTGGCTCCTGGCAAAGACCGAGGGCTACCACCTCACCAGCCCCGACGATTCCGTGCGGACCGCCACCATCGACTACGCCCGGCGCCTGGCCGACCTCTGCGCCGCTCTGGGAGGCACAATCATGGTCTGGGGAAGCCCGCAGCAACGCTCGCTGGAAGATGACTGGGACTACGGGGAATCGGCCGAGCGGGCCGTGGAGATCCTCCAGCCGGCGGCCGAACACTGTGCCGGCCACGGGATCACCATCGCGGTGGAACCCCTCGCCCCCACCGAAACCAACTTTCTCAACACCGCCGAGGAAACGGTGGGACTACTCGACATCGTCGATCATCCCAATCTCCAGCTCCACCTCGACGTGAAGGCCATGAGCTCCGAAACAAAGGGACTGGGCGAGCTCGTCCGCGACAATGCTGCCCGTATCGCCCATTACCACGCCAACGATCCCAACCTCCTCGGCCCGGGAATGGGTGAGGTCGATCACGCCCCCGCCGCTGCCGCGCTCAAGGAAATCGACTACCAGGGCTGGGTCTCGGTGGAGGTCTTCAAGTACGAGCCCAGTCCCGACGATATCGCCCGCCAGAGCATGGAATACCTTCAAAAGGTTTATCTCTAACGAAATCTCCCGCGCATTCCCTTTGCCGCTTCCACACCTTCGCGCTTAAAACCTTTCCGCAACCCGATGAGCAACAACGACGACCAAATCCAACGCGAGATCGAAATCATCGACTCCGTAGCCAACAAGGGCTCCCTCCAAAAGGCCAAGGCCTACTCCAAGCTGTCCGGGCCCGGCTGGCTGCAGAGTGCGATCACACTGGGAGGCGGTTCGCTCGGGAGCGCCATGTTCCTCGCCGTGATGGGAGGGTTCGCGATCCTCTGGGTGCAGCCCTTTGCGATGCTCATGGGTGTCATTCTCCTTGCTGCCATCTCCTACGTCACGCTCAGCATCAAGCGCACTCCCTTCCAGGCCCTCCGCCAGGATATCAACCCCGTCCTCGCCTGGGGCTGGCTCGCCGCTTCCCAGCTCGCCAACATGATCTGGGTCCTTCCCCAGTACTCCCTTTCCTACGGTGCCATCACTGACAACCTGTTTCCGGGACTGTTCGAGAGCTCCAAGGATTCGAATGTGACGAAGTACATCGTCTCCTTTGTGATTCTCGGCCTCATGCTCTTCGTCAACTTTCTTGGCTCGCGCAAAGGGCGTGGGTATCGAATCTACGAAAACATCCTCAAGGTCCTCGTGGGCATCGTGGTCCTCTGCTTCATGGGCGTCGTGGTTCGCCTGGCCGGCACCCTCGATTGGGGTGCGATCTTCTGTGGCTTCATCCCAAATCCATCGATGATTTGGAACCCGGCGGACGCCTACAATGATATCCTCAAGACCCTTCCGTCGGCCGAGGCCCGCGAATATTGGACTGCGGTCGTTCTCAAGGCCCAGCGTGATCCGATGGTGGCGGCCACTGCGGCGGCCGATGGCATCAACATGACCTTCCTCATGCCCTGGGCCCTTCGTGCCCGAAAGTGGGGGAGGAAGCACCGTGGGCTCTCTCGATTCGATCTCGCAACCGGCATGATGATTCCCTTTGTCATCGCCACCGCTTGCGTCGTCATCGCGGCGGGTTCCCAATTCCACGGCAAGCCCTTCGAAGGACTCATCACCGAGGAAAACGGCGCGGTCGTCGTGCACGAAGAGAGCGGAAAATTCAAAGACTATTCCAAGGCGATCGCAACCCGAAACGGGAAGGTCAAGGATGTTCCTGTTGCGGACGGTGAGAAGACGCTCGCGGCGATGCTCATCAAGCGAGATACCAAGCAGCTTGCCGGCGCGCTGGAATCCCTCTTCGGAAACTCCATGGTGGCACAAAAGGTGTTCGGGATCGGCGTCCTCGCCATGGGCCTCTCCACCATTTCAATTCTCATGCTCATTTCCGGATTCGTCGCCTGTGAGGTCGCCGGCAAGCCGCGGGACAGCATGGCTTTCAAGGTCGGCACCCTCCTGGCCTCAACCGGAGTTCTCTGGCCTCTCTTATGGGGCGGCCAGTCGAAGGCCTACCTCGCCGTCACTACCTCAACCTTCGGCTATGTCCTCTTCCCGATCGCCTTCCTCGCCTTTGTCATCATGATCAACTCGAAGAAGGTCCTCGGAGATCAGGTTCCCACCGGCCGCGCCAAGCTGGCCTGGAATATTCCGCTGATCAGCGCTCTGGTCATCACGGGCCTCGCTGCGGGGTGGACCGGATGGAACAAGAAGCTCATTATCAAGAACGAGGCCGGAGAAATAACCACCGACCTGGCAATGGGGAAATGGTTCATCATCATCTTCGCCATCCTCGTTGTCATCGGCTTTTTCCTGCCCAAGAAGGAAACCCAATCCGCAACCGACCCCTAACCATGCTCGGCGCCCCTCTGCGCCTCAGCGCCTCTGCGTTTGATCCACACTCCACATGAAATTCGGAATCATCGGGGCCGGCATGATCGGCCAGTTTCATGGAAAGGCCATCGAGGCCATGAAGGGGGGCGAACTTCACTCCGTCTTCGATCTCCGGGCGGAAGCCGCGGAGACACTCGCGGAGCAGTTCGGTGCCAGGGCCTGTAGTGACCTCGCCCAGTTCCTTGCCGACGAGGAACTGCAGGTCGTCACGGTGGGCACACCCTCCGGTGCCCATCTTGATCCATCCATGGCTGCGCTGCAGGCCGGCAAGCACGTCATCTGCGAAAAACCCCTTGAAATCACTCCTGAGCGCATCGACATGATGCTGAATACCGCCGAGGAAAACCAGGTCACCCTCGCCGCCGTCCTCAACCGTCGGTTCCACCCCGCCATGGATGCCTTCAAGGCCGCTGCCGACGCAGGGCGGTTCGGCACCCTCACCTCCGCTTCGGCCTACGTGAAGTGGCACCGCGACCAGGCCTATTACGACTCCGCCGCCTGGCGTGGCACCTGGAAACTCGATGGCGGGGGCGCCCTCATGAACCAGTCGATCCATACCATCGACGCCCTTCTCTACCTCGCCGGACCGGTGGTGAGCGTGCAGGCCAACACCGCCTGCCTGACCCACACCGACATTGAAGTCGAGGACACCGCAGTCGCCATCGTGGAATTCGCCAACGGGGCCCGGGGCGTGATCGAGGGTTCCACCTCAAACTGGTCCAGGGACGGCCATCCTGCCCGGGTCCAGCTGTGCGGTGACCGCGGCAGCGTCTTTCTCGCCGATGAAGCCTTCGAGATCTGGGACTTCATGGACGAGGACCCCGGCGATGCCGGGGTGCGCCAGACCATGATGAAAGGCTCGGAGGCCGGCCTGGGAGCCAATGACCCCAAGGCCATCAACTTTGACGGACACCGGCAGAACTTCGAGGAAGTGGTCACCGCCATCGCGGAGGAGCGTGAATCCAGCGTCAATGCCCTTGAGGCCCGCAAGGCCGTCACCCTCATCTGCGCGATCTACGAAAGCGCGCAGAACGACGGGAAAAAAGTGATGCTCTAACAGAAGGATTCTTCTTCCTGGCCCTCCTACTTCGCATCCTCTGCGAACTCCCTCACCTTCCTCTGGCTTTCCGCGTCGAGATTCCCGATGGGGTACTTGTAGATCTTGCCGTTGGCCAGTTTGAGGACGGCCTTGTCGCCTTCCACCCGGAGCAGGGCCGCCTTGATCTTCTTCCCGGCCTTGTTCGTCCACACGCCCTCCAGGGGTTCCTTCCCCGCCGGAACCGGTTCGTGATCGCCAAGTTCGGCGCCCTGTGTGATCCACAGTTTAAGGATATTCACCTCCTTCTCGCTCAGGCGTGACCCCTTGGGGGGCATGCGATTGTCCGGATCGCTCGACTGAATCATCTTCATGAAAAGTCCACTGTTGGGCCTGCCCGGAACGATCTGCAGTCCGGAGCCGATGTGCTTCTTGATCCTGTGTGGCTCAAGATTGAGATCTCCCTTCTCCTTTCCATCCCTGTGACATTTATTACAACTGCTTTTCAGGATGGGCAGGACGTCCTTGGCGAACTCCACCGCAGAGGCGGGAAGGGTGAAGGCGAGGAGAATAACTCCTTCGAACAGCGGCGTTTTCACCGCCTCATCATGGCCTCGATTGGATCAAAGTTCCAGTCTCCAGGCACCAAAATGAGAGCAAGCTCTCATCCCCCTCAGGCAGGCGAAAAAGTATACCGCATCTCACTCTTGCCAGTTTGCCACAATTGCTCTTCCCTTTCCGGCATGTATCTGACCGGTTTCGCCGATGAAGCAGCCCAGGACCTCTCCACCCAGGTCAAAGCGACCAAGGAGATCGGCTGGAACGCCATCTCGGCCCGCTCCATCAATGGAACAAGCATCCACGACCTCTCCGAGAAGGATTTCAACAAAGCCCTCAAACTGCTCGAACAGGAGGAGATCCGCGTCCCCGAAATTGGCTCCCTTATTGGCAATTGGGGAAAGAAGATCACCGATGATTTCGATGTCACCCTGGGGGAAGTCGAACGCGCCATCCCCCGCATGAAACGCCTCGGCACCAGGATCATCCGCATCATGTCCTACGCCCAGGAACGCTGGGGAGAAGAGCAGCACGAGGAAGAGCGCTTCAAACGCCTGCGTGTCATCCACCAGCGCTTCGCCGATGAGGGTCTCATGGTGGTGCATGAAAACTGTGCCAACTGGGGTGGATTTTCCGCCAGGCACACCCTGCGCCTGATCGAGGAAGTTCCCGGCCTCAAACTTGTATTCGATACCGGCAACCCCATCATCCAGCGTGACCGCTCCAAGTCCGAGCCTTACCCGTTCCAGGATTCCCTCGGTTTCTACAACGATGTGAAGGACCACGTGGTACACGTTCACATCAAGGACTGCCGTTACCCCAGCGTGGGAGAGAATGAACCGAATTACACCATGCCCGGGGAGGGCGACTGTCACCTCCAGCACATCCTGCGCGACCTCAAGGCCCGGCGCTACGACGGCGGCTTTGCCATCGAACCCCACGTCGCTACCGTCTTCCACGTGCAGGATGGCCAGAAACCCGATTGGGAACAGTGCTACAAGAGTTACGTGGAGTATGGACGGCGCGTGGAGGACCTCCTGGAAGAAATCGGCTGGAA
>DMYM01000273.1:1506-3872 GCA_003483645.1 Verrucomicrobiales bacterium | reverse complement strand
GATGAACTGGTCGATGACCACCTGCGCCCCGTTGACAAAGTCTCCAAATTGGGCTTCCCACATGATGAGCATCTGGGGACAACCCAGTGAATACCCGTAGTCGAACCCAAGTACCGCAGCCTCGGAGAGCAGGCTGTTGTACACGCAGAACTTGGCCTGCTCTGGATCGATGTGGTGGAGCGGAATATGACGCTGCCGGTTCTCGTAGTCGTAGAACACGGCGTGGCGCTGGCTGAAGGTTCCGCGGCGGCAATCCTGCCCGGAGAGCCGCACGGGGTAGCCTTCCTTCAGGAGCGCTCCCCAGGCCAGCGATTCCGAGAATGCCCAGTCAAAGGGCCCTCCGTTCTTGAGGGCCTCCACCCGCCGCGGCATGAAGCGCTTGGCCAGGGTCGGGTGCAGCTTGAAGCCCTCTGGCACCGTGGTGAGAACCTTTCCCACGTGCTGCAGCAGTTCTCTGGATATGCCGGTGAAAACCGGATCGTAATTAAAAACCTCCTGAGTCTCGGCGGTCGATCCACTGAAGATACTCCGATTGCCTTCCTCCTCCAGACGCTTCATCTCGGCGTACTCGGCCTCGAAACGGTTCCAGATCTCGTCATGCTTCGCCTGTACTTCATCGTGACTCATCACCCCACTCTTCACCAGTTGATCCCCATAGAGATGGCCGATCGGTTCGCGGTCGGAGATCTGCCGGTAAATTTGAGGCTGGGTGAAGGCGGCCTGGTCGGTTTCATTATGGCCCTGGCGGCGATAGCAGTACATGTCGATCACCACATCGCGCCCGAATCGCTGCCGGAAGGCGAAGGCGAATTCCGCCGCCCAGATCAATTCCATGGGTCGCTCGCCGTTCACATGCAGGATAGGCGCCTCAATCATCTTGGCCACATCGGTGGCGTAGGATGAGGATCGGGCATCAGACGGCATCGTGGTAAACCCGATCTGATTATTGATGATCACGTGGATGGTCCCTCCCGTCCGGTAACCCGGCAACTGGGAGAGGTTGAGAACCTCCGCCACCGAACCCTGTCCAGCGAAAGCCGCGTCGCCGTGAATGAGAAGCGGCAGAACCTGCTTGCGATCCGTCTTCACCCCGTCGTCACCGAGGATGCGCTGACGCGCGCGGGCCTTTCCTTCCACAACCGCGTTGACCGCCTCGAGGTGACTGGGATTAGCCGCAAGGCTGACCTGCACTTCACCATCGGCAAACTTCCGCACGCTTTCGTAGCCGAGGTGGTATTTTACGTCTCCATCGCCGGCCACCAGGTCGGGCACATAATTGGGAGTGAATTCGTAGAGAATGGTCCGAAGCGACTTGCGCACAATCTGAGCGAGGACATTGAGACGTCCGCGGTGCGCCATTCCCATCGTGACTTCCTTGACTCCTGCCCCTGGAGAAAGTTCGATGATCTGGTTCAGGATGGCCATGACTCCCTCTCCGCCCTCCAGTGAAAAACGCTTTTCTCCGAGGAACTTCTTACCGAGGAAGGACTCGAAGAGCTCGGCCTCCAGGAGCCAGCCCAGGGTCTTCTCCTGCAACTCCTGAGGCGCCTCGCCATGCATCACCCGTTCCTCGATTCGTTCACGAATCCAGTTCCGCACCTCGGTGTTGTGGATGTGCATGAATTCGAATCCTATCCAGCCGGAATAGGTCTCATCGAGTGCTTCCACCATCTCTCTCAACTGCATCTTCTCGCCATTGCGGAAAAACTGGGTGGATGCCTCACGCTCGAAATCGCCGTCATTGAGGCTGGACTTCAGGAGTTCCAGACGGGGATTGCGCGGCGGGGACTTATCAAGCGGGTTGATGCGCGCCTGAGTGTGGCCAAGCGTGCGGTAGTTATACACCAGACTCACCACCCCTCCTCGGAAGGCCAGTTGCTCGGCGGTGAGTTCCGCGGCGGGTGACCCGGGGGCGGATACCACTTCAGGGGGATATCCAGTCCCGTTGCCCTCCACCTCTCCCATTTCCCTGAGTTGGGCGGTGCCCAGTGCGAAGCCCTCGAAAAACGCCGACCAGGTAGGCTCAAGCCTGGTGGGATCGTCAAGCCAGCGCTCGTAATTCGCCTCGAGCAAATCAGCACTCATGCGTGCGGAAACGGAAGAATTCATTTGGCTCAGACAGGCTGCAATCGCGGAGGCACGAGCGGGGTTTTCTTCCTTGGTGCCGGTAGCAATTCGCTTTAGTTAAGGGCACCTACTGAGAGAGTCAATCGCCCATGCGGTCCGGTTCTCCTTCCCGTGCAAAATGATCAAGGTTGACAACCTCACCAAGCGTTTTGGCCGCCATCTGGCGGTGGCCGGGGCCACCTTCGAAGTGGAGCAGGGCGAAGTGGTCGGCTTCCTCGGACCGAACGGAGCTGGCAAGA
>DMYM01000273.1:871-1193 GCA_003483645.1 Verrucomicrobiales bacterium | reverse complement strand
ACCGAACGGAGCTGGCAAGACCACCACCATCCGGATGCTCACCGGTTTCCTTCCGCCCACCAGCGGGTCCGCCGCCATCGACAGCCTAGACGTGAACCGCCACTCCGTGGAAGCTCGGCGCCAAATTGGCTACCTCCCGGAATCCGTCCCCCTTTACCGGGACATGCGGGTCCGTGAATATCTGCGGTTCCGCGGTGGGATTAAGGGACTTAAGGGCAAAACCCTCCACCTCCGCATGGATGAGGTGCTCGAACGCTGCGGACTCCGGGAGGTCCGGCGCAAGATGATCAAGACTCTCTCCAAGGGCTTCCGCCAGCGCGTG
>DMYM01000273.1:0-470 GCA_003483645.1 Verrucomicrobiales bacterium | reverse complement strand
TCCGAACCAGATCCGCTCCATTCGCCATCTTATCAAACAACTCGGCAAATCTCATACCATCCTTCTCTCCACCCATATCCTCACCGAGGTAGAAATGATCTGTGACAAAATCGTGATCATCGATGGTGGAAAGATCCTGGCTTCCGACACCCCGTCCAATCTGGTTTCCACCATGCGGTCGGCCGGTCGCATTTCCATCGAGGTAAAGGCCGACCCGGAGAAGGCCCGGGAAAGGATGGCCGCCCTCGACCACGTCAAGAAAGTGATCTACGAGCGCAGTCGGGACGACTGGGAAGAGTTCTCCGTCCTGGTGGAATCCGGAACCGACACCCGCGAACGCCTCGCCAGACTGGCCCAGGACGAGGACTGGCCACTCCGCAGGCTCCATCGGCATGACGCCACCCTGGAAGATGTATTCGTCGAACTGACGCGCAAGGATTGACATGACAAACCTCCTTATTCTCCTCCGA
>DMYM01000199.1 GCA_003483645.1 Verrucomicrobiales bacterium | reverse complement strand
GTCATCGAGGTGGAGCGCATCGAGGAGGCGATGGAGGAATTTGGCGACCGATTCCTGAAACGTATTTTTACGACGGAAGAACGTGACTACTGCCTGAAGCAGAAGCGGCCTGCGATTCACTTTGCGGCACGCTGGGCGGCCAAGGAGGCGGTGTCCAAGGCCTTTGGGACGGGGATCGGCGAACTACTGGCCTGGCAGGATATGGAGATTGCACGCCTGCACTCAGGTGAGCCGAAGATGATCCTGCACGGTCGTGGTCGGGAGTTCGTGGAAGAACGGGGGATTACCCAGGTAAAGATCAGCCTGACGCATGCCAGGAACTATGCGGCAGCCAACGCGGTGGCGATGGGGGAGCGGTGAGATATCGAGTGGGAGGTGCTTGAATCCACGGAAGTCCGATCTCCAAGGTGCCGGCAAGGAGAAGAGAATTTCTCCTACGCTTTGATGGTCAGGATGCTGAGCGGTCGGTTGCATCGAGAGCCGGGGCCAGTTCTACGATGTTGCAGGTGGTCAGTCGTTTCCACGGAAGGATCTGAAGAAGGGTTCCAAAGGTGGCCCAATCGGTAGCGCTCGGATCGGGAATCTGGGTTGCGGACTAAAAAAACTCTGAATACTTTATTCTGACAGACATCGCGTATTGCCTGAAGGGTGAAAGAGGCGTATCGATGGAGCATGACAATGCTGACGGACAATTCGCAAGTCATGAGTAAGACGAAGGAGCTCTGCGTGGCCATCGCGGAGGATCCTGAATACAAGTCTCTCCTCGAAAAGGTGGAGCGCTTCCTTGAAGACGATGCATCCAAGTTGCAGTTTCAGAGTATTCAGGAACGCAGCCATGAGCTGGGCCAGAAGCAACAGTCCGGGCTGGAATTGAGTGCCGGCGAAGTGGAGGATTTCGAGGTGGCCCGCGAGGCGCTCATGCAGAATTCGGTGGCGCGCGATTTCATGGATGCGCAGCAGAGCCTGCAGTCTGTCCAGACGGCGATCGGAAAGTACGTGGGGAAGACCCTGGAGCTTGGCCGCGTGCCAGCCGAGGAGGACCTTGCCGATCAGGGCGGATGCTGCAGTGAGGGGGGCTGAGGCTGCAGCTAGTGACCGTCCCGGGCGGACGGTCCCAATGATCCTTCGGGCTGGAAGGACTGCCTTTCAGCCCAACTGCGCTCCCGCGTCCTGATCGAGGAAGTAGGTGGAATCCCGGTGCAATTGCAGGTAGGTGGCGGGGATCTGCGAGGTAACTCCCGGAGAGAGAGAGAGTCGGACGATCTCCGCCTTCGATTCACCGAAGGCAAGGAGAGCCACCCGCCGGGCTTCGAGGATGGTTTTCACACCCATGGTGATGGCACGTCGGGGGACGTTTCCGGCCCCACCGAAGGCTTCAGCAGCATCGCCGATGGTCACCTCATTCAATTTGGTCACGTGGGTGGGCAGGTTCGGATCCGCTCCGGGCTCGTTGAATCCGATATGGCCGTTGCGGCCAATGCCAAGAACCTGGAGGTCAATCCCGCCCGCCTCGGAGATGGCCTTTTCGTAGCCCGCACAGTATCCTTCCAGTTTTTCGTCGGGAATGCCGCCGTCCGGGATGTGAATGTTTTCAGGCGGGATATCAATATGATCAAAAAGCCTGACGTGCATGAACTGCCAGTAACTCTCGGGATGGTCCCGTCCGAGGCCCAGATACTCGTCGAGGTTGAAGGTGATGACGTTGGAAAAGGAGAGACCCTCCCGGTGGAGACGGGTCAATTCAGCGTAGAGGCGGATGGGAGTGCTGCCGGTGGCGAGGCCCAATACCACGGACCGGTCCTCTGAAGCGCGGGTGGACACAAGATCGCCTATTTCGGCTGCGAGAGCCTCGGAGGCGGCGTCGGGAGTGGGGAAAATGCGGGGGGCGGGGAATTGAGGCATGCTGGTGAGGGAACGGTGGCAGGAGTTCACAGATTTTGCCGGCTGGAATCAATATGAACTGCCTTTAACTGCATCCGGGGCTTCTGTCCGGTCCGGTTTGGAGCAGGGTGCGCGCCGTGGCGATCATCTGCTCCTCGGAGAGATCGCCCGGAACAGGCGTGAGCCACTTCTCGCGACGGAACCAGGTGCGCTGGCGTTTCGCGTAGCGGCGGGTGGCAATCACAATTTCCTCCTCGCAAGATTCCCGGTCGATTTTCCCGTTGAGGAGGCGTTGCAGCTGCGGGATCCCGATTGCCCGGGAGACGGCGGGACCGAGTTCAGAAAGGGCGGCCAGTTCCTCGATCGCATCGTGGTCAAGCATGTGAGATGTGCGCCTGCTGATGCGTTTCTCCAGGGTGCCGGAATCCCAGGAGAGCAGGAGGCCGCGAAGTGGTCCAGAGGGAGTTTCGAAGGGTGTTCTCTGCTCGGAAACAGGACGACCGGTCATCAGGCTGACCTCAAGTGCGCGCTGCACATAGCGCGGGTTGCTTTGATCAATCCGGGCCGCTTCGATGGGGTCGATCTGCTCAAGGCGCCGGTTCAGTTCGGCTAGCGGGAGGGCTTCCAGTTCGGTGCGAAGATCGGGATCAGCGGAGGGCAAATCAGCCGGCTTGTGCGTGAGAAACTTCAGGTAAAGTCCTGAGCCTCCCACGACGATGGGCAGTTTTTTCCGGGAGGAGATATCGTCGAGAACAGGAAGTGCCAGTTTGCGATAGAGGGCGGCATCGAGGGAATCAGCGGGATCGGCCACACCATAGAGATGATGGGGTGTCATGCGGCGCTCTTCTTCGCAGGGGGCGGCCGTGATGATCTCAAGGCCCCGGTAGAGTTGCAGGGCATCCGCATTGACGATCTCGCCATTGAGGGACCGCGCCAGGGCCAGAGCATGGGAGGATTTTCCGGAGGCCGTCGGTCCGCACAGGTAGAGGGGGTGGAAGGGGGTGTTCAGAATCAGGATCCGTTGTTTTCTGGCGGAGAGATACTCTGCGCTCTCCGCTCGGGGAGCCAGATCATAAAAATCCCCGTGGGCCGGAGCCCACGGGGATGAGGGTAGGAAAAACGAAACTATTGGTCGTCGGAATCAGCCGGACCCTGTGACTTGGCGCCGCTCACGATCATCTTGCGTCCCATGAAGGGTTGATCGTGCAGGACTTCAACAGCACGCTTGGCTTCATCAATGGTCGCCATCTCGATAAACCCATAGCCCTTGGACTTATGGGTGTTGTGATTGTAGACGATCTCGATGCCGCGCACTGAACCCACTCCCTTGAAGAGTTCCTCCAGTTCATACTCGGCGGCGTCATAGGAGAGGTTGCCGAGGTAGAGTCGGGTGGAATCGACGGGTGTGGGTGTGGGAGTCGCCCGGTTTTCGTTCGCGGTCTTGGCAACTCGCGTTCCGGACTTGGGG
>DMYM01000204.1 GCA_003483645.1 Verrucomicrobiales bacterium | reverse complement strand
CACTTCCACGACCTGCACGCCACCATTCTTCATCAACTCGGCCTCGATCACGAACAGCTCACCTATCGTTATGCCGGTCGCGACTTCCGCCTTACTGACGTCCACGGCAAGGTCCTGAAGGACATCATTGCCTAGCATCCGGCCTGTTAAAACCTGCTCCCTGCCTTCAGACGGATCAGTTCAAATCGACACGTCCGCGTCGGGGGCCCATAGTCCAGCCTGCCTGCCACTCGTGAGTTCCGCTCATGTGTCGTCCACCAGGCCTCCGCCACGAGACTCTCCTGTTAGGCCCGGAAGCCCGGTGGGCATTTCGGGGCAACGCTTCTCAGGCATCCTCCCACCTTGAGGATGAGCACCCCGGCAGACCACTTCCACCGAATGCCCATGCCACCCTTCCACCACCAACCGTTCGTCTTGCCCCTCAAAACCCTACTCGAACGGGTAAGTCCCGGGTTCAAAATGCCTCCATTTCCACCCTGCCCCTCTGATCTAATTGACGAATTGAGGCTCAGGGGTTTAGCGTTTCCCGATAATCAGACCAACAAGCTAACCCCCACTCGATCTGATGCCCCTACTCTCTCGTTTCGCGGCGTTCGTGTTCCTGAGCGCTCTCTCACTGTTCCCCGCTTCTCTTCAGGCCCTCACCGTTCTCGGAACCGGAACGGGCGCCCTTCTCGGCGGAGATCTCACCGACCCGGAAGACGACGGTAATGATGGCAACGGCAGCGGCTTCAATTGGCTCTCCACCGCCGCCTCTTCCGAGAACAACTTCGGAGGCGAGGGCGCCCTCGACGTCTTCGACAACCAGATCGGATCCGGCAACACCAAGTGGTGCTGCAGCGCTCCGCCCCAGTGGGTCGCCGTGCAACTCGACAAGCCCTACGTCCTCACTCACTTCACCCTCGCGGCAGGAAATGATGTCCCCAGCCGCGATCCCAACATCTGGTCCATCGAGGGATCAAATGATGGGACCAACTGGACCCCGATTTACCAATGGACCAGCGGAGTCTCTCCCTTTTCCAATCGCCTTGAAGTCATTCGCTTCGACGGCAACGGCCAGGACTTCGTCTCTCCCGCCCCCTTCAGCTGGTTCCGCTACCGTGTGACCTCCACTGACAGCGGCCACCAGATCAATGAGCTGGAACTCTTCGGCGTTCCGGTGGTGGTCTTCAACGACTTCTCGGTCGACAAGCCTCTTATTCCCACCGGCGAGCCCATCACTCTCTCCTGGGATCTCGACCCGGGCGTAACCAGCGTTTCCATCGACAACGGCGTGGGAGACGTCACCGCTCAGACTGTCAATGGTATCGGACAGATCACCCTCAATCCCGGTCCCGGCAGCAACACCACCTACACCATGACCGCGATCCACCCGGAGTCGCCCGCGCAGCAATCAGTCCATGTCACGGTCACCAATCAACCCATCATCAATTCCTTCGCCGCCACCCCGGCCGTCATCGCTCCCGGGGGATCCACCACCCTCCGGTGGGATGTCTTCAACATCAGTTCCCTAGATCTAAACGGCAGCGACGTGACCGGACAGACAAGTCTGGCGGTCAGCCCCGCCAGCACCACCGTCTACACCCTGACCGCCAGCAATCCCAATGGCTCCGACGTCGCCAACCTGAACGTCACCGTGGTCGTGCCCGGTGAGCCCATCATCAGCGAATTCATGGCGTCCAACGGAGGCGCCTCTATCGTGGACGAAGACGGCGATTCTTCGGACTGGATCGAAATCCACAACCCCAGCGGGAACATCGCCATGCTTGACGGCTACTACCTCACTGATGATCCGGGCGACCTTCAGAAGTGGGCGTTCCCCGCCGTCAATCTGGCCCCCCTCGACTACCTCATCGTCTTTGCCTCCGGAAAGGACCGGGTCAACCCCGCCTCCGAGCTGCACACCAACTTCAACCTGGACGCCAACGGCGAGTATCTCGCCCTCGTCAACCCCGATGGCGTCACCATCGTGAGCGAATTCGGCCCGGCCGGCACTGATTACCCGGAGCAGGAAGCCGATCTCTCCTTCGGCAACTTCGGGAATCCTCCCCAGCCCGGATATTTCGACACTGCCACCCCGGGTGCAGCCAATAGCGTCGGCTTCCTCGGCTTCGTGGCCGACACCAAGTTCGACCTCAACCGCGGGTTCTACAACAGTCCCCAGTCGGTCACCATTAACACCGCCACGCCTGGTGCCTCCATCCGCTACACCACCGATGGATCATGGCCCAGCGAGATCTCCGGCACGCTCTACTCCGGTCCCGTTCTCATCAATCGCACCACTCCCCTGCGCGCCATCGCCTACAAGGCCAGTCATCGTCCCACCAACGTCGACACCCACACCTACATTTTTGTCGACGACGTCATCACCCAGAGGTCCTCCACCACCCAGTCGATTTGGGGATTCCCCTCCAGCTGGGATGGCAACTCGGTCGACTACGGCATGAACTCCAGCGTGGTTTCCCTTCACAACCGCACCATTCGCAATGACCTCAAGACCGTGCCCACGCTCTCCATCGCGATGGACTCGGATGACCTCTTCGGAAGCAGAGGGATCTACTCTCATCCCCAAAACAGCGGCGTGAGCTGGGAACGGGGCACCTCGCTCGAACTGATCGATCCCGCCAATCCCGACGGCAGCAACGACTTTCAGCACAACTGCGGCATCCGCATCCAGGGCGGAGCCTTCCGCAGTTTCGGACTGACCCGCAAGAAGTCCTTCCGCGTCCTCTTCAAGGACATCTACGGGACCAGCAAGCTGCGCTATCCCTTCTTCGGGCCCACCGCAGCCCAGCAGTTCGATACCCTGATTTTCCGCATGGAGTCCAATGACGGCTACCAGTGGGGAAACCGGACCAACGTGCAGTACGCCCGCGATGAATTCGGGCGCTGCTCGCAGCTCGCCATGGGCAGCCCTTCCGCCCACGGCCGCTTCATGCACATCTACCTCAATGGCGTCTACTGGGGACTCTACAACGTGGTCGAACGGCCCGACGACTCTATGGGTGAAAACTATTTCGGCGCCCGCAAGGAAGACTGGGATGGCGTCAACTCCGGCAATGCCACCAACGAGGGCAGCACCTCCTCCTGGAATGATCTCAAGGACCTGGTGGAGGGTATCCGCACTGCGGGAAGTGAATCCTCCCGCACTGCCATCTACATGGAAGCCCAGGGCCTCAATCCCGACGGCACCGACAATCCCGCCAAGGCCGACTACATCGACATCGACAACTACATCGATTACCTCCTCGTCAATTGGCACATGGGCAACAACGACTGGCCCCATAAGAACTACTACCACGGCCGCGAGCGCGACCTTCTCGATGACGCACCCTTCACCGGCACCCGCACCAGCGCCGGAACGCACTTTTTCAGCTGGGACGCCGAATGGTCCATGTTTCTTAATTCCAACGGCGACAAGACCGGCTCCACCTCCGGAGTGGCCGAACCCTACGGCCATCTCCGCAACAGCAAGGAATTCCGGGTGCGCTTCGGAGACCGGGCCCACCGCGCCCTCTTCAACAACGGCCCCATGACCCCGCAGAAGTGCCTCGATCGCTACGCCGAAATATGCCAGGACCACCAGAGCATCCTCATCCCCGAGCTCGCCCGCTGGGGCGATCAACACGGCACCCAGCGCACCATTCAGCACTGGATCAACGAGTACAACCACATTCGCGACGACTGGCTCGCCACCCGCACCCCGGAGTTCGTGAGCGTCCTGCAGGGCGCCAACCTCTACCCACAGCTCAGTGCGGTAACCTACAGCCAACATGGAGGCAACGCCCCTGCCGGAGGCGTCACCATGTTCACCGACGCCGACACCATCTATTACACTCTGGATGGCACCGACCCACGCCTCATCGGTGGCGGCATCCGGCCCGGCTCTCTCAGCGCCACCTTCGGCGGCGGAGGCCCGACTTCGCAGACCTTCATGACCACCGGTCATTCCTGGAAGTACTGGGACCAGGGCACAGACCCCGGCGCCGGTTGGAAACTGGTCGGATTCAATGACAACGCCTGGCCAAGCGGTCCCTCCCAGCTCGGTTATGGCAGCAACAATGAAGGCTCCGGCACCACCGTAAGCTTCGGCCCCAATTCGGGTGCCAAGTATGCTGCCACCTACTTCCGTGCCACCGTTAATATCCCCGACCCATCGGTCTACGACCACTTTCTCCTGCGCGTGAAGTACGACGATGCCTGCGGACTCTACGTCAATGGCACCCCGGTCGTGCTCACCTCCAACCTGCCCAACGGCGCGAACTCCGCCTTCAATCAGTACGCCAATCGCACTGTTTCAAATGAAGACGCCTGGAAGGACTTTACCGTTCCCACCAGTGACTTCGTGGCTGGCACCAACACCCTCGCCGTGCAGATCCACCAGGCAAGCGGAGGCAGTTCCGACATCCGCCTCGATGTGACCCTGCGCGGGGAGATCACACCGGTGGGTGGCGGCAGCAACGAAAGCGATCCCATCTTCTTCTCCGACCACACTGTGCTTACCGCCCGCTCCTACGACTCCGGCTCGGTCGAATGGAGCGCCCTCAACCAGGCCCTCTTCACCGTCGATGTCATCCCGGCTGACAGCAGTTCCCTCGTCATCTCGGAGATCAACTACCATCCCTACCAGCCGGTCGCGCCGGGGGAAGTCGCCATCTCGACAGACCGCGACGACTACGAGTTCATCGAGTTCCTCAACGTAAGCGGCTCTACTCTCGACCTGACCGGTGTCCGTTTCGATGCCGGAATCACCTTCACCTTTGCCGACAACACCTTCCTTCCCTCCGGCCAGCGCCTCCTGATCGTACGTGACCTGGCCGCCTTCCTCGAGCGCTACCCCGGCGCAGACTCCGCGAATATTGGTGGCGTCTATTCCGGCCGGCTCAGCAATGACGGCGAACACATCCTCCTCACCGGTCCGGGTGGAACGATCCACGACTTCACCTACAACGACCAACTCCCCTGGTCCACTGCCGCCGACGGGGCCGGCCCCAGCCTGGTCCTGGTCAATCCCTCTGGAGATCCGGACCACGGCCAGGCTGCCAGCTGGACTGCCAGCCGGAACCCGGGCGGTTCTCCCGGAACGACGGAGTCCAGCGGGGTGGACTATGTCTCCTGGGCTGCCACCAGCAATGTTCAGGGTGGACCCAACGATGATGATGACCACGACACCATCAGCAACTTCATGGAGTTCCTCCATGGTTCGCGCCCGGATGCTGCCGGTGACGCTCCGGGACTGCAGGTCAGCGCACAGAGACTTGAGGTCAACGGTGAAGAGGGAGACTACCTCGTCATCACCTACCAGAGAAACCTCAACGCCCTGGGCATTCTCACCATCGAACTCTCCAGCGATCTCATCACCTGGAACTCCGGTTCCAACCTGACCGAACTCCTGACACAGGTCGACAATGGAAACGGCACC
>DMYM01000313.1 GCA_003483645.1 Verrucomicrobiales bacterium | reverse complement strand
GTTCATGCACATTCCACGCACAGTCCGGCGGACACCCTTCCAGCGGGTCCGGCCCGCCTTGCCGGAGACCTCATTCATGTGGTCGCGGTTTCCAACCTGACCGATCGTGCAATAGCAGTTCTCGTGGAAGCGGCGGATTTCGCCCGAGGGCATCTTGATCAAGGCGTATCCACCTTCCCGGTTGGAGACCACTGCCTGCTGGCCAGCGGACCGGGCCACCTTGCCCCCTCCTCCCGGACGCAATTCAATGTTATGAACGGCCGTTCCAAGCGGAACGCTCTTGAGAGGCATCGCGTTACCGGGAGCAGGCGGAGCGTTATCTCCTGCCAGCACGGTTGCTCCCACCTGAAGTCCCACCGGGCAGAGGATATAAGCCTTCTCGCCATCGGAATAGTGAATGAGAGCGATGCGGCAGGTCCGGTTCGGATCGTACTCCACCGCGATCACCCGGGCCTCCACCTCGCGCCTCCGTCGCTTGAAATCAACCAGGCGGTATTTGCGCTTGTGACCTCCGCCGATATGACGACAGGTGATCCTGCCCTGGTTGTTCCGACCCCCGCTCTTGGGAAGCGGTTCGGTCAGTCCCTTCTCGGGCTTCTTCTTGGTGATCTCCTCGTAGGTCGGCCACATCTTGTAGCGGTTCGACGGAGTCACTGGTTTGAAGCTTCTAAGTGGCATGATTGGAAATTGGTTAAATCGCTAAATCGTTAGTTTTTTGATTCGGATCCGGTTCCCCTAATTCAAATTTATTCAACGGGTTGAATCGCTAGATGAGATCGATGGTGTCTCCGTCCTTCAGGCGAACCATGGCCTTCTTCCAGGATGCAGTCTTGCCCTGGTCCGCACGATGCGCGCGCTTGGCCTTGCCGCTGTAATTGGCCGTGCGCACGCCAATGACCTTCACCCCGAAGGCCTGCTCTACAGCACGCCTGATCTCGATCTTGTTGGCACGACGGTCCACCTTGAAGACGTATTCATTGTTGGTCTCCTGCAGCAGGGTGGACTTCTCGGAAAGTCTCACGTTATCGATGACGGAGTAAATATCTCTCATTGTTCAGTGGGGTTCGTTCCTTAGTTGGTCCGCGTCGCCAGCACCTCCAGGGCGTCGGCAGTAAGGATAATGGTATCGTGATAAAGGAGTTCCTCGATGCTGATCTCATTGGCCGGAAGGCACATCACACCCGGGAGGTTCCGGTGGGCAAGGAGAGTCCTGTCGTCGAACTTGGGCGCAACCACCAGAACCTTGGTGGCGTCGGTGATTTTCCGCACTTCAGCCTGAAAGGATTTCGTCTTGCCGTCTGCAATCTCGAACGAATCGACCACCTGGATGCTGCCGTCCGCAATGCAATCGCCCAGCACACGCTGGAGGGCCAGTTTGCGGATCTTCTTGGGAACGTGCTTCGAGTAGTCACGCGGACGCGGGCCATGAGCCACTCCCCCTCCGACATATAGAGGCACCTTCGAAGTACGGTGGCGGGCATTGCCCGTGCCCTTCTGGCGGTACATTTTCCGCCCCGTTCCCCGGACTTCACCACGGGTCTTGGTGTTGGCGGTTCCCGAGCGACGATTCGCCTGGTAGGCCACGATCAGATCGTGCACGGCCTGCTCGCCCTTCTCGCGGTTTTCCACGATGGTCAAGTTAGCAGCCTTGGCGGCTTCAAGAGTGAGCGTTTTGGCGGACATGTTGCTTCCTGGTTAAGGGGTTCGGTTCAGTTATTCCGCGGCAGCGGGAGCGGACTTCTTTTTCGCAGGACGCACAACAACATAACTTCCCTTTGAACCCGGAACCGCGCCCGAAACAAGGATCACGTTGTCGTCCGGACGCACCTGCACGATTTTCAGGTTCTGGGTGGTGCGGCTGCGCTGGCCCTCGTGCCCGGGCATGCGCTGGTTCTTCCAGATGCGACCCGGCCAGGTTCCAGCTCCGACCGCACCGGGACGCCGGTGAGTCATGTGACCATGGGAGTCGGGTCCACCCTTGAATTTGTAGCGCTTGACCACGCCCTGGAAACCCTTCCCCTTGGTCGTGCCGATCACATCCACCCACTGGCCGTCCTGGAAGATTCCGGCACCCGGGTGGGACTCGGGAAGCTCTTCACCCTCGTCCAGGCGGAACTCCCGGATAACACGTTTGGCGGAAATTCCGTGCTTCTTGAGATGCCCCATCGCTGGTTGCTTCATGCGCTGCTCCTTCTGGTCGGAGTATGCCACCTGCACCGCGTTGTAGCCGTCCTTGCTGTCGCTCGTCTTGCGTTGTACGAACTCATTGCCGGCCACATCGATCACGGTGACCGGGATCGCGCTCCCGGCCTCCTGGTCGAAGAACCTGGTCATCCCGATTTTTTTGCCAATCAGTCCTAGTGACATGGTTGCGTGGAGTTGAAGATTTCGGCCTGGATCTAGATGCGGATCGTAATGTCCACCCCGGCAGGGAGATTGAGTTTCTTGAGTTCGTCCACTGTCCGGGAAGTCGGATCCACAATATCGAGAAGACGCTTGTGGGTCCTGATCTCGAACTGCTCGGCCGACTTCTTGTTCACGTGCGGGGAGCGGTTCACGGAGAACTTCTCAATCCGGGTCGGCAGGGGAATCGGACCCGCTATCTTCGCCCCCGTGCGCTTGGCGGTTTCCACTATCTCCACTGTGGACTTGTCGATCGCACGGTGGTCAAAGGCCCGGAGGCGGATTCTGATTTTCTGGTTTTCCATGACGAGAGAAGAGTGTTGGTTCCCGGGCTGGTCAGGCGGCTACTGTTCCGCGTTCCTTGCAGATAGCTTCCATGATCGCCTGCGGAACGGGATCGAAACTGGCGGGCGTCATCACAAAAGAGGCGCGTCCCGATGAAATGGTACGGACGTCGGTCGCGTAGCCGAACATTTCAGCCAGGGGCACCTTTGCCTTCACGATGGCCGCGTTGCCCTTGGTGCCCATTTCCTGAATGTGCCCCCGCCGGCGGTTGAGATCGCCCATGATGTCACCCTGGTATTCTTCCGGCGTGGTCACTTCCACATCCATGATAGGTTCCAGCAGGACGGGCTTGGCCTTCTTGAAGGCGTCCTTCATGGCGAAAATGGCCGCCATCTTGAAAGCATTCTCGTTGGAGTCGACATCGTGCGATGAGCCATCCGTGATGTTGACGTGCACGTCCACCACCGGGTAACCGGCCACCACCCCGTTGGTCATGGCTTCTCCCACGCCCGCGTTGACCGCGTTCATGTATTCCTTGGGAATCGCTCCACCCACCACCAGGCTCTTGGTCGTCAGACCGCTTCCCTTTTCGTTCGGAGCCACATCAAGAACCACGTGCCCATACTGGCCGCGACCACCAGTCTGCTTCTTGAGAATCCCCTCACCATCCGCCTCGGTCGTGATCGTCTCGCGGTAGGCGATCTGAGGCTTGCCCACGTTCGCTTCCACGCTGAACTCCCGCCGCAAACGGTCGATGATGACTTCCAGGTGCAGTTCCCCCATCCCGGAGATAATGGTCTGCCCGGTCTCCTCATTGGTATGCACCACGAAGGTGGGATCCTCCTCCATGAGACGGCCCAGGCCCGTCGACATCTTCTCCTGGTCAACAGTGGTCCTGGGCTCCACCGCCATCGAGATGACCGGTTCCGGGAAGCTCGGCGGCTCAAGTAAAATATCGAACTTCTGGGCACAAAGAGTGTCACCCGTGGTCACGTTCTTGATCCCCACGACGGCCGCAATGTCACCCGCATAGCAGGTCTGGATCTCTTCGTGCTTGTCAGCCTGCATCTGGATCAGGCGGCCAATCCGCTCCTTCTTGCGGGTTCGTGGGTTAAAGACCATGTCACCCTTGGAAACCGTACCGGAGTAAACGCGGAAGAAGACCAGTTTCCCCACGTACTTGTCGGCCCACAGCTTGAAGGCCAACGAGCAGAACTTTCCATTGTCATCCGTGGGAGCGATCACTTCCACAGCTTCATCATCTGCCTCCTGCCCCTTGGCGGGGGGAATCTCGAGCGGACTGGGGAGATAGTCCACCACTGCGTCCACCAGATACTGGACACCTTTATTCTTGAAGGCCGACCCCCCCGCAATGGGGACCACCTTGTTGGCAATGGTAGCGCGGCGCATTGCACGCTTGAGGTCTGTCACCGTGATTTCTTCATCCTTGAGAAACTTCTCACCCAACTCGTCGTCAACGTTGGCGAGGGTGTCGAGAATCTCAGCGTAAGCCTCCTCCGCGAGGATCAACTGCTCATCATCGAGATCCATGATCTCGAAGGTCGAACCCAGTGCATCGTTCTCGGTGTAGACCACCGCCTTCTTGTTGAGCACGTCGATTTGCCCCTTGAGCTGGTCCTCTGCGCCGATTGGGATGAGAATGCGGAGCGGGGTGGCTCCCAGTTTCTCCCGCACCTCGTCCACCACGTGCTGAAAGTCCGCCCCCACCCGGTCCATCTTGTTGACGAATACGATGCGGGGGACACTGTACTTGGAAGCCTGCCGCCAGACCGTCTCGGTCTGCGGCTGCACGCCAGCCACTCCGCAGAAAACAACAATCGCTCC
>DMYM01000275.1 GCA_003483645.1 Verrucomicrobiales bacterium | reverse complement strand
TTTTCATGGCGGTGGCCCTGTAGAACTCGCCCGGTCAATAGACCGAGTCAGGCGTTTCTTCTGAATCCGGTCAACGATCATCTGTGCCAGCGCGAACGAACTTGTGAAGGCCGGCGAAATCGCGTTGAGCACGTGGAGCGAGGCGGGACCCTCCTCCAATACAAAGTCCATCACAAGACTCATCGAGTGGCGGTCCACCAGTTGGGCGCGAAGCCCCACTTTTGTGATCGGTCCAATATCACTTGCCGAGACAGAAGGCGCTAATTTACGAACCGCCCTCACGAATGCACCCTTTCTGTAACGGCGGGCCTCCTCGAGAACGAGTCTCCGGAGCCCCTGCCGGTTATGCCCGAGCATGACTGCGAGGGTGCGAAGCATGCGAATCGCCTCCGTGGCATGCACTCCCTCAACCCATCTGTAATTTTCACGCCCGAAGGCGGGGATTGCTGTGGGCCCCACGAGTACCTCCCCATATACGCCGGTGGTTATGTGGACACCGAGGAAGGGAAGACTGGGGTCAGGTGCGGGATAGATTGAACCGCGAAAACGACGCGATGCGGGCTCTAGGAGTCTCCGGTAAAGGCCTTTAAACGGCAGGATATCGTAGCGGAGGCCGGATCCCATTTGGTGTGCGATTCGGTCCGCGTGTAATCCCGCGGCATTGATTAGAAATCCGTACGACAATTCTTTCTGGTTTGTCGATACCACCTGCCGGTTGACTGCCACGCTGACAACCTGCGAATCAAGTCTCACCGTGACCCCCAGGCGCTTCAACTCCTCCTCCAACTCCCGGAGCACGGGTCGAGAATCGATTACGGCAGTATCCGGAGAATGGAGGGCGTAGCTCCTGGTCGCTGCACAGGGTTCAATCCGAAGAAGCTCTTCGGGGGAAATGCGCTCTGCTCGAATGCCGTTTGCCCGTGCACGTTGAAGGAGGGCATCGATCTGAGGTACCGTCGCGGACGAGGTGGCAACAATGACCTTCCCCGACCTCCTAACAGGGATATTCCGCTCCTCGGCATAAGCCTGCATCATGCGCGATCCTTGCGAGCACACCCGCGCCTTTAGCGTATCACTGCCATAATAGATCCCCGCGTGGAGGACTCCGCTGTTCCGTCCGGAACTGTGATAGCCGACTCCACCCTCCTTCTCCAAGACCGTCACTCGACCCAATCGACGGAGCGCGATCTCCCTGGCGATGGTCAGGCCAACAATCCCTCCGCCAACTACCAAGAAATCAGTGGCCGGTGAGCTGGACAACTTTTTAGCAGTCAATGGAGGCTATCCAGGAAGGTCGATGGTCCGAGAAAACGTCCCTAGGGAATCGCACGGAGGTTACTCTCAAGTAGCAGGGATAGCCAAGACCAATGCCCTTTCAAGGGTTGGGCTAACATGAAGGGAAGGGCCAAACCGGTCAACATGAGGGCTCACGCCATCATCCGTTCTCTTCGCCAGATCGCGCCCATACGTTGCGAACGCCTGAAGGCTCAAGGGCCCTCCGACGCGAAGGAGGCTCTTGGCGTAGGAGCCACCTAGCGCAAACATTTGTTTCCAGGCCCAAGTTTCCTCCGCCCCCCCCCACCGATTACATTGCGAATGTCCTGAGCTTAGCAACCGTCCGAGTTAACCCACGAGAGCCCCTTGAAGATCGCGATCACCCTACTCGGACTCCTACGCAAGCATCGGCGAACCACGACGAGCATCATCTACGCGTTGATCGCGGCCACGTCCTACTCGATCGCCTTTCTTCTCCGGTTCGCGTTATTGCGCGACGGCACCGCCCGTTTCCTGTGGTCGTTGATTCTCCTTGTTGTTATCCGCGTTGGCTTCGCACTCGTCACTCGGTTGGGGATTGGAAGTTGGCGTTACGTCGGAATCCGTGATCTTTTTCGCCTCACGCTGGCCACCACGGCGGGTTCCATTCTTTTCTTCGCCATGACTTGGTGGGTCCCCGGTGTACCGCATGTACCCCGCTTCATTATCGTGCTGGAGTGGCTGCTCACGGGTAACCTGACTGCGACCGTTTGGGTCACCTACCGTTACATCTTCGAGTGGCAGACGCATCGTGAACATCGGTTCGAGGGGACCAAGCGCGTCCTCCTTGTAGGTGCCGGCATGGCTGGCCAGATGCTCGTCCGCGAGATGGCCCGCGTCCCGACGGGCCACACGCCAGTAGGCTTCGTAGATGACGACTCGATGAAGCGGGGCACCCTCATCCACGGCGTCGAGGTGGTCGGCTCTGTGGATGATCTTGCCAGGATCGCTGAAGAGCACGAAGTCGAACAGATCTTCATCGCCATCCCCAGCGCGGAGCCCGCGCAGCTTCGCCGCATCATCGAGCTTTGCGAGAACCTCGACATCGGCTTCAAGCTGCTCCCGGGCATTCGGGAGGTCATCGAAGGTGACGCACGTCTCAATCAATTGCGGGAGGTCAGGCTCGAAGACCTTCTCGGCCGCAATCCGATCGAGCTCGAGCTCCCTGAACTCTCGACGGACGTTGAGGGTCAGACGGTCTTGATCACCGGTGCTGCGGGGTCGATCGGCTCCGAGCTCGCCCGCCAGGTCGCGCTCCATGCGCCGTCCAAACTCATCCTCGTCGATCAGGCCGAAACGCCGCTCTACTACATCGACCTCGAACTTGGCAAGAATCATCCGGATCTGGACGTTGAGGCCCGTCTCATCGATGTCACGGACTGTACACGCCTCGACGAGGTCTTCAAGCTCCACAGGCCCTCCCGCGTCTTCCACGCCGCCGCGTATAAGCATGTCCCGATGATGGAAGGGCACCCCCTGGCCGCAGTCCACAACAACGTCCTCGGCACGTGGCTGGTCGCGAAGGCCGCCGGCGAGCACGGCACGAAGCGGTTCATCCTGGTCAGCACCGACAAGGCTGTTTGCCCTGCAAATGTCATGGGCGCGAC
>DMYM01000490.1 GCA_003483645.1 Verrucomicrobiales bacterium | reverse complement strand
AACGACGGGGATCTCGATCTCTTCATCTCCAACATGTACTCCAAGGCGGGAAACCGGATCATCGCCAAGGTTGGGAAAGTCGATCCTCGCATCGCGGTGGCCGCGCGGGGCAACTTCCTCTACCGCAACGACGGGGGAACCTTCCGGCAGATTGCCGAGGCAGGGGCACCGGAAACGAAGGTGGGCTGGGCCTTCGGAGGTCAGTTTGCTGATTTTGACAATGATGGGCGACTCGATCTCTATGTTCCGAGTGGTTTGTATACTGCTCCGGCCTCCGTGGCTACCGGGGTTGACTTGTGAAGTTGCTTCTGGAGTACGGTCGTGCTCTCGGATCCGGGCCAGAGCGACGCCTTCCGGCGATCTCCGCACTGGAACTCACCGCTGCTCGATTTCCAGCTGCGGGTCCGGCAGGAGGGCAGCGGGAATTCTCCCCCCGGGGTGAACGGGCCGGCCTATCGCAGTAATTCGTTCAGCGGGAATGAAAGAAACCGGCTCTTGCTGGCCGGCGAGTCCGGGTTTGTTGATCGCTCCCTGGTCAGTGGAGTGGACTGCCGCGAAGACGCCCGCTGTTTCGCAGTGCTGGACTATGATGGCGACGGGTGGCTCGACATGGCCCTTGCCAGTGTGAACGCTCCGCGTCTGCGCCTGTTCCGCAACCGGATGGGAGAATCCGGGCGATCAGGCCGTGCGGTTCGAATCAGACTGACGGGGGGGAAGGAGAGCAATCGCGATGCAGTGGGTGCGCTGGTGACGGTGACCACCTCGCGGGGTAGCCGCGTCTACCGTCGCTCACTGGGAGAAGGGCTTTCCGCGCAGAACGCCGGGGCAATCCGTGTCACCCTGGCCGAGGGGGAATCGTTAGAGCAGCTGAGGGTGCGCTGGCCCTCGGGTGCCGAGTCCACCCTGAAGCCTGTCCCGGACGGACCGCTGCTGAAAATCAGCGAATAATCCTGCGGAGATCGGAGAGGGTGGGTGTTCCCTTGTAGGAGGCCACTACCCGGCCTTCGCGGTCGAGGAGGAGGGTGCTTGGCAGAGGGGTGTCGCCGAAGGTCTTGTTCAAGTAGGCGGCCATGACATCGCGGTGGGGATCGTTGGTCCGGGTGAGTATTTCGTAGGGAGGTGAATGGGTATCGGCATAGGCGAGGAGTTTGCCGGCATCGTCATCCCTATCGACCGGGAACCCAAAGAAGGCGATCTGGCCGGCGGTTGCCTCCTTCAGGTGTTTGAGGTGCGGGATCTCACCCTGACAAACTGCGCACCAGGTTGCCATGCAGATCACTATCGAAAAATCGGGCCGGTCGGCCGGCAGGGGGAGATCCAGAGCGGGATGGGGCAAATTTTCCCGTTGAACGTTCCCCTGAGGAGGGGGAGCAGGTGCCAGGGGGGAGAGGGTGGCTTTCCCCTGGGCGGAATTCTCCCTGATGGTGACCACGCTCCCCGCGGCCACGGTTTCCACCATGCTGCGCCTGCCCGAAGGCCACTCTACCGTGACTTTCCGCGCGGTCTTGTTGGAGCCGATCCCGATTGGAAGGAGGAGGCTGTTCTGGGACGCGAAACCGTCGCCACACCGCAGTTCACGGCGCAATCTCAACTCGCCGGCCTCCACCAGCACGTGTGCGCCGTAGCCATCCCGGACACTCCATCCGGCATTCGGTTGCGAGCTCTGGTTCCCGCCAATCAGGCGCACGTGAATTGTATTCCCGGCAGCCGGCATCTCGTTCCTGAACAATTGCAGCTGTGGTTCGTTGGTGTTGGTGAGAGCGATGTCGGTCCGGCCGTCCCGATCGTAATCGAAGTAGACGAAGGCGCGGCTGTCGGCAATGCTGTCCAGGCCACTGACCCCGGAGATATCGGAGAAGCTCTTGCCGTCCCGGTTATGGAAGACACTGTTCAGTTCACTCCCGCTGAACGAATGGCTGCGCAGGACCTTTTTGCCATCCACTTCGGTATTGGTGTCCAGCACCCCGGGCATACTGCCGTAGACCCGGGCATCGATGTCCTCTTTGGCGAATCGTTTCTGCAGGTTGTCATCGGAGCGCACGACCGAGCGCCAGAGGTCACTTCACAAGTCCACCTCGGTGGCGCTGCCGGGGGGGGGAGTGTAGAGTCCGTTGGCAACGTAGAGGTCCAGGAACCCGTCGTTGTCGAAGTCACTGAACTGGCCGCCCCATGACCAACCCGTCCGCATCACCTGCATTTTCCCCGGTCCATGACCGGAGACATTCTCAAATCCATCGGGTGTATTGCGCAGGAGTTTGTTGCCGGCGACGCCCTCGTACATCCGGCGTTCAAGGCCCTCGAACATCCCGGTGATCCGGCTGCCCGCCTTGCTGTACATGTAGGTGAAATAGGGATCCTGCCGGCCGTCGTTGTCATAGTCGCCGAGCGAGACGCCCATCCCGAAGCCCTGCAATTCTTCGCCGGCGAGTTCCCTGGTTGCATCCACGAAGGTGCCACCGTCATTACGGAATACGTAATCGGGAGCATAGTCATTGGCTACGAAGAGGTCCGGATCCCCATCGTTGTCGTAGTCGGACCAGGTGCTCTGGAAGGTCGAGAGCCAGAGGTCGGTGCCGCCGGCCTCCGGAACTCTGGCGAATCTTCCGTTTCCCTGGTTCACCAGCAGGACATTAGGTGGTCCGGTGAGGCGGAAGACAGGGTGGTCCCGACGGCGGCGATTCTTGAACTCCTCCCGTTCCAGCGGTTCGAGAAAGCGGCTGGCCAGGATGTTCATCGGCTTGGAGATGGGGAGGCGATAGGTCGAAATGTAGAGATCCAGCAAGCCGTCCTGGTTGAAGTCGGTGGCGGCGAGGGCCGAGGCCCAGTAGGGGAGCGGAGCATCGATCAGGCTTGAACTCTCGATGAATCTTCCTCCTTCGTTCAGGTAGTACTGTCCCCGCTCGAGGCTGCGCCCGATGAACGCGTCCTGGTCGCCATCATTATCAAAATCCGCGAAAAGGGCGCAGTTGCAGACGCCGTCGATATCCAGCCCCACGCGTGGTGCGATATCCGTGAAGGTGCCATCGCCCCGGTTGCGCCAGAGCTGGTTTCTCCCCCAGCGGGCGGTCACGTAGAAGTCGTCCCAGCCGTCCTGGTCGATATCTACCACCGAGACGGAAGTGTGCTGGTCGAGCGAATCCCACGAGAGGACGTAGATCCAGTAGTCCTTGGGATAAGCAAAGGTGGTCGATCCCGTGAAGAATACCTCGCGGAGGTAGCGTTCGTGGATGGAGGAGCGCGCCCGCCGGTATTCAGACGGATTGGGCAGGGCACTGCCGAGCACTTCGCGGAAGAGAGGGGCTGCAGCACGGGTGACGTGCATCTGCCTGGTAACCCAGCGTGTGATCTGCCAGCTTTCTCCGTTTTTCTGCCAATGGAGGTCGACTCGGCCCTTCCAGGCCGTGATTTCCTTCTTCTTCCATCCGCGGGCGCTGAAGGTGAGCTCGGTCACGAATGTCCCGTTCCCGGTTATCCGGCCGCGCAGGACGCCAAACCTGGCGTCCTCCAAGCCGTCCACTTCCTCCCACAGGGCTTTCCACAGCCCTCCCCTCAAATCGGCAACGCGAACCTCGAATGTTGACACTTCCCACTCGTGGTGCTGGAGGGGAAGTCGGGCATCAGCCTTGGGATCGCCCACGTTCCCAAGGTCAATGGCCACCGCCTCCACTGCAAAGACCGAGCTGGCAAAGTGGCCCGGAAGTGACAAGTCGCGCACCGCCCGGCCGAGCCGGTTCAGCGGGGGAACCAGTTTGGCGATGGTTTCTTCGGTTGCCACCATCGCGCGGAAGGTCGCGTCCGCGGAGAGGACCGTGCTGGTGTTGCTTCCCGTGTCTCCGGATTCACTGGAATCCGAGCAGGACGATGTGAATAACCCCAATCCCACGCCGATTGCAGCGCAGGGAAAAAACTGGCGGAGGGAAACCGGAGTCACGGGACCTTCTAGCGCTCGCGGCCCGTGCATGCAAGACGGCCACCAGATGATTCTGGAGAGAGAACTATTCCCGAGAGTGGAAAATCAATCATTTCCAATGACCCATTCAATGATTTGGTTTGACGGGCACCCCGCAATTGATACCCCTCCCGCTGCTGAAAGCCATTCAGGCTCCTCAGTGTAGTTGTATAAGATCAGTTCAGCCATGAAAGTCACTACCACTCTTACTTTTCTCGTCTCCGCTTTTGCGGGATTTGCCAGCGCAGCGACCCTTGCGAACCGCTGGTCGTTTAATGGAGATACGGGCGACTCGGTTGGCGGCAATGCCGGCGTGCTGATTGGCGACGCATCGGTCACTGGTGGCCAGTTGCAACTCGATGGCGCCCCCAATGGACCGAGTGCCGACAGCATGGGATTCACCAG
>DMYM01000054.1 GCA_003483645.1 Verrucomicrobiales bacterium | reverse complement strand
CACGTCATGTTCTGCAGGGGCTTGCCTGCATCCAGGCGGCCTGGGACTTCGAGGCTTACCGGCATTTCTGTGCGGCCGTGAAGGAAGACCCGGATTGCCTGATGGCTTACTGGGGGATTGGTCTTTCCCTGGCGGCTCCCAACAATGAGTTCAGCAGGCAGCGCCAGATAGCGCTAATCCGGATGATCGAACTGGTTGACGCCACTACGGAGGTCAATGGGAAAGTGCTGCCGGTAGCGAGCGTGATGGAGCAGAGATACGCGCTTGCCCTGGCGGAGTTGTTTACCTTGCGGGGTAATGCCAGGGATGCGTTTAAAAAGCTCTCTGAGGACTATCCGAACAACCTGCAGGCAAAGTGCCTGGCAATTTACCTGCAGCGTGATGGTTTCGACGACTACGGTCCCAAGCCCAGGCAGGAGGCGGCCATGAGGCAAATGAAGTCGGTGGTGAATGAGAACCCGGACAATGTGGGAGTTCTCAGTTTCTGGGCCATGTTGCACGCGGAAGCGCCGGAAGCTACCACCAAGCTACGTGAGCAAATTCTCCCGCTGGTGCGCAAGGTTGCACGCAAGGCGCCGAATTTCCCGCCCTATCAGCACCTCCTCGGGCACTTCGAGTGGCGTTGCGGCAACCACTTTCTGGCAGAAGTCGCGCTGAGTCGTGCGAGTGAGCTTTACGCAGGGCACATGAGGAAACACATGTTGAGCCTACATGAGTGCGATGGCTGGATTCGCTCCCAGCTTTATCTGGCGACGGTGATGTACAGCCGGGGTGGGTTTGATGAGGCCATGGCGATCGCCGGCAATCTCTCTGATCTGAAGGTGGACGCGGCACGCCTCGGATCAACCGGAGCAAACCTGCTGGTCTGGGAGGCTGCAACCCTGTCGGCCCGCCTTTATCTTGTGCGAGGTCAGCAGGGTGATATCGAAAAGGCCATAGCGAGTCTGCCGGAGAAGGACGACCCCTTCCTGAAGAAGGTCAAGGACCGGACGCTCTCGGTGTTCTACCTTGAGTGTCTCATGCGGTATCTTGAGTGCAGGAAGGAACTGGAAGCCGGCAATGTCGATGCCGCTCACAGGGAGCGCATGGCGTTCGACGAGATCCTGTTGCGGATGAAGCGTTTGCGGGATCAGGCGATGAAAAGTTCGTCGATCTCTGAGTATGTCCGAGCAGTCGGGGCACTTGAAGTCTACGCGGCGGAAGTGCGGGGACTGATCGCGCTTGCGCGTGCTGCTACGGACTCGCAGCGGCAGATTGCACGGAGCTGGCTGAAGACCGCAGTGGAGAAGCAGCGGCGACCCTCTCTCCTGATGCCCCCGGTGGTGGTGTCTCCGATGGAAGTTCGATTGGCTGAATTCCACGCCGGAGCCAGGAATTTCAACCAGGCCGCGGAGAGTTACCAGGCGGCTATCAGGCGTCGACCGAATGACCTGGCTTCACTGGTCGGCTACCGTGATTCTCTGATCAGAATCGGGCGGAGAGATGAGGCGGAGGAAGTGGATAAGATCATCTCTGCAGTGAAGAAGTAATATGCCGGTCAGGCGGCTAGCACATCCGATCGCTTGATCCCGCGCAGTTCGAAAGCGCGCAGAATTGTGGCCTCGATGAGGTTGGCAGGGCAGGATGCTCCGGCGGTGACCCCGAGGACGACCGGGCCCTCGTCGAATAGCTTGGACGGGTAGTCACTCTCGATCTCCTCTTTTGTCTTGAGGTCATAGTTGGCGATCTTTTCGAGAGAAGCGAGGCAACTGGCATCCCGAATGAAGAAGGTGGGCAATTGCTCCTGGCCTATTTCAACCAGGTGCGAGGTGTTGGAGCTGTTATAGCCACCGACAACGAGGAGAATGTCCAGGGGGGCGCGAAGCATCTCGAAGAGTGCATCCTGGCGTTCCTGCGTAGCACCGCAAATTGTGTCGAAGACCTGGAAGCGTTCCGAAGAACCGTCCCGATCCCTCACGGCGGCACTGATGCGGCGCTGGATCTCTTCAGTTTCACTTTTCAGCATGGTGGTCTGATTGGCCACTCCCAGTTCCTTGAGATGGAGATCGGGATTGAAGCCATCCGAGGTGGCACTTTCGAAGCGGGTGAGAAATTCGTCGTGATTTCCTCCATGGCGGATGTAGTCGCAGATGTAGTCGGCGTCCTCCAGGGTGAGGACGACGAGGTAGTGTCCCTGCTGGTCCTCTCCCTGTGCGCGGGAGGCTGTGGCACGGGTTTCCTCATGTCCCTTCTTGCCGTGAATGATGGAAGTGGCCCCGCTTTTCGCGTAGGTCCGCACACGGCGCCAGACTTTCATGACGTCGCCGCAGGTGGTGTCGATGACATAGCACCCCGCATTTTCGATCTTGTGCATGAAGGTGGTTGGGGCTCCGAAGGCTGGAACGAGAACCACGTCATCCTCGGTGAGAGCATCGTATCGCTCGTCCATCCTCTTCCAGGGAAGGGACACGATGCCCATTTCCTCAAGTTGCCGATTGACCTCGGGGTTGTGGATGATTTCGCCGATGAGGAAGATGTGATTGTCGGTGAAGACGCGACGGGCCGCATAGGCGAGATCAATGGCGCGTTCCACTCCGTAGCAGAAGCCGAATTTCCGGGCGAGACGAAGGGTCGTGTTGCCAATGGTGAGGGTGCCGCCACGCTCACGCAATTTTTCGATGATTGGCGAGCGGTAGTGCAGTTGAACCTCAGCCTGGACCTTCTCCATGACGTCGGGTCGGCGCACGTTTACACGCTTGCGTTTATGTTTGGAGGGAGCCTTGCTCATGGGGAACTAATGGTAGCATCCGGGGACATTTCAAGTGTGGTGGGGTGAGTTCCTCCTCTTTTTGGGTGTCATCCGGGAGCGGTGGAATTCGTGTCAGCTACTTTCTCTCCCATGGAAAGTAATCGGGAATGGGGGTGGCTATGTGCTTGTGCATTCGACCTGCATATCCATTCGAGCGTCCCGGAGCATTTGGATCGCTGGTGGGGAGCTTGAGAATTCTGT
>DMYM01000110.1:630-3410 GCA_003483645.1 Verrucomicrobiales bacterium | reverse complement strand
CAGGATCTGCTTCTCTGCTACGATATTTCCGCCAAGTAACCGGAGGAACGGAGAACTTCTCCACCTCCCGGGCCAGGAGGTTCAGGATTCATCCGCCACCCCGTCGCGGTTCTCGTCACGCACCCCGGAAAACGGATTCCCGGTCACGGCCTCCCAGGCAATCCTGCGGAAGATCCGGTCGAGCTTCGCACCCGGAAAATCTCCCAGATCGATCTCCTTCTTGATCAACTCCGGGGACCGCCGGTAGAGCGTGGCATAAAACACGTAGCCTTCGAGCCATTCAAAACCCGGGCCGAGGTGCCCCAGTTTGTCTCTCCAGAGGGATCGCTTCTTGCCTCCCAGGGCGCGATGAAGTCCCTCCACCCCCGGGAGTTCGCCCCGCTCAAAGTATTGCGAAGCCAGCACCATGGCATCGCTGGTAGGCAGGACAAACACCCTGCCGGGATACTTCCTGTTCAAAACGGAAAGAATCTCGCCATAGGCGGCATTCTTGAGTTTTCCCAGGCTGGTGATGGTCTCTGCCACGAAACCCTTTCCGGAGTCCGGGATCCTGTCCAGGTGTTCGATCTGCGGCCAGGCATCGGAGAGATAGAATTTCATTGCGGGGTTGTGCTTCAGGCAGAACTCCATCCAGCACAGATAGTATTCCGGCCGATCGTGAAAATAGGGACCCCACATCATGGCCTCCCACTCCGCATTGGCAATGGAGGCCAGCAACTTGGGTTTGGGCTTCCCCTCGAACTGGAAGATCCCGTTCTCCTGTTCCCACTTGAAACGGGCGCTACCCGTCATCCCTCCCCCGGTATGAAGGTGAAGGGGTTGCTGGAACCCGGCCGCCCGGCAGATTTTCGGAAGGGTCTTGTAACCGGGGCCCATGAAACTGTGGCCGGTTCCCACAATACGCAGGCCTCCGTCCTTCGGCCTGGGAAAGGAGGTCACTGGATTCCGTCCGGAATCGAGGCCTTTTGCGTAGATTTCCCTGATCCTTTCCGGTGACTGATAGCACACCGCGTGGTCCGGGAACTTTTCCTTTTCCCATCCGGGATTCACCGGGAACGATCGCGCGGCCCCCCGCCGGGGCTGGGAGCCGTCCTGTCCGTCACCGCCCTGCACTTCGGCGCGGTAAGCCTTGGCTTCCCCGATCGTGAGGACTCCGTCTCCATTGGCATCGGCCTTGGGAAACTGCTTCAGCCAGCGGGCCAGCTGCTCCTTGGAAGGATTGGCGCAAACCTCCCCGCCCAGTCCCACAAGGACGACCGAGCAGGCAGCGAGAAAGGCACAGGATCGAAGGTTTGGAGTCATTTCCGCTCCATGCTCCATCTCTGGTGTCCGGCGTCCAATCAATTTGGCTGAATCGGGGCTCAATGTGCCCCACCCGGACGGCGGGAATCTGTTTCCTGGAGAGGCTGTACTCGTTTCTGGGTTTCCATACGGGGCCTCCTGAGGCAGAACCTGAATCGATGTTGCCGAAGAATCCCGTGACCCGGTTCCCCTGGCTGGGAGCTTCCTGCCTGCTGATCTTCACCCAGTCGCCCCCGGTAGCGGCGCAACCTGCAGCCACTCCAATCTCCCGCGACCAGGTCGTCGTTCATCCGGTGGTCGGCCACGGGGGCATGGTGGCCACCCAGGAGGCCCGTGCCACCCGGGCCGCCACCGCCGTGCTGGCGGAAGGGGGAAATGCAGTCGATGCCGCCGTCACCGCCGGCTTCGCCCTGGCCGTCACCCTCCCGCGGGCCGGCAACCTGGGCGGCGGAGGCTTCATGCTGGTGCACCTTGCCGACGGGGCCCGGCAGGTCGCCATCGACTACCGGGAGAAAGCCCCCAAAGCCGCCCACCGGGACATGTTTCTCAACCGGGAAGGAAACCCCGACCCGAAACTCTCGCGCCACACCCGCCTCGCGGCGGGCGTCCCCGGAACGGTGCGCGGACTCACCCTGGCGCTCAAACGCTACGGCACCATTCCGCTTCGCCGGGCACTCCAACCCGCCATCGAACTCGCTGAAACCGGATTCGTGGTAGGCGAAGACCTCCACCACTCCCTGCGAGCCTACGCGAAGGACTTCCGGGCCGACCCGGCAGCCCGGAAAATCTTTCTCACCCCCGCAGGCGAACCCTGGCCGGTGGGCGCCCGGCTCGTGCAGAAGGATCTCGCCCGAAGCCTCCGTCTCCTCGCGAAACATGGACCGGACGCCTTCTACCTGGGGGCCCTGGCAACCGCCATTGCGAAAGACATGAAGGCTCACGGCGGTCTGATCACGCGTGAGGATCTCGCCGCCTACCGACCCGTTGAGCGCCAGCCCGTAACGGGCCGCTACCGCGCCTGGAAAGTTGTTTCCATGCCACCCCCGAGCTCCGGAGGTATCCACCTCATCCAGATGCTCAACGTCCTTGAGCACTTTCCCATTGGAGACTATGGACACAACTCCGCCGATGCCATCCACATCACCGCGGAAGCCATGCGCCGGGCTTATGCCGACCGCTCGCGCTACCTCGGTGATCCCGACTTCGTGAAGGTGCCCGTGCGCAAACTGGTTTCCAAGGACTACGGCCGCCGGCTGGCCGGGAAGATTGATCGCAAGCGGGCCACTCCCAGCAGGGAAGTTGCACCCGGTCTCGGCCCCCCGGACCGCATCGAAAGTAACGAAACCACCCATTTCAGCGTGATCGACCGCCTCGGAAACGCGGTCTCCAACACCTATACCCTGAACTTCAGCTACGGCTCCCGGATCGTGGTCCCCGGCACCGGCATCATCCTTAACAACGAGATGGACGACTTCTCG
>DMYM01000110.1:0-309 GCA_003483645.1 Verrucomicrobiales bacterium | reverse complement strand
GGACGACTTCTCGGCCAAGCCGGGCGTCCCCAACGCCTATGGCCTGATCGGCGGCCGCCACAACGCCATCGAACCGGGAAAGCGCATGCTCAGCTCGATGACACCCACCCTCCTCTTCAAGGACGATGGCACCCTCGTGGCCACCGGCAGCCCCGGAGGCAGCCGGATCATCAACATTGTGCTGCAGGTTGTGTGCAACCTTGCTGACCATGGCATGAACGTGGCCACGGCCACCCACGCGCCCCGCTTCCACCACCAGTGGTTACCCGACCAGCTGGGTATCGAGCGCGGACTGAGTCCCGACACCAT
>DMYM01000184.1 GCA_003483645.1 Verrucomicrobiales bacterium | reverse complement strand
GCCAGGAGAAGGGAGAGGACCAGTCGGAGGCCCATCCCCTTGGCCCGCAAAGGCGGTTCGCGGTATCTCTCCGCCTCCACCACCCGCAGGGCATCGTTCAGTCGATACAACTCCTCGCGGAAGCTGGTCTGGAGCTTTTCGTCCTTGGTGGCGCGAACCAATTCCCCGAGTTTCTCCGCCACCTTCCCGAAGGCCGGCAAATGGGGTGAAACGATTGCACCAGGTTCGTAGCCGAGAACCTTCATGGCATCCTCGTAGCTCAACTCTTCCTGGAGATGCGCCGTATTCACCTGCCGAATCTTTGGACGATAGGGATCCGTCTTCCAATCCCAAAAGCCTTCGAAGTCACCCGAATTCCCGGAGCGGCCTGATGGCGCTTCCATTCATTCAGGTCCACCTGGCGCTGCACCCAACGCACCGTTTCCTCCTTAAACCCATGGCTTTCAATGATCTCCTCCGGGGAGCACTGTTTCTCCACATACAATTCGAGGATCTCGTCCAGCACTCCGTAGGGAGGAAGGCTGTCCTCGTCCTTCTGGTCGGGTCGCAGTTCTGCGCTGGGGGGTTTCTCGATAGTGTTCCAGGGAATCACCTCCCCATCACGGTTGAGCCAGCGGGCCACCTCGAAGACCCGGGTCTTGGGAAGATCGCTGATGACTGCGAGACCTCCGCACATGTCGCCATAAATGGTACAATAGCCCACCGCCAGCTCACTTTTGTTCCCGGTGGTCAGGAGGAGGTGGTTATGCTTGTTGGAAAGAGCCATGAGATACAGACCCCGGATGCGTGCCTGCATGTTCTCCTCCGTGACATCCTCGGGCAGATCCCCGAAGAGGGGCGCCAGGGCCGCCTTCACGGCCTCGAAAGGCTCCCTGATGGCAACCGTATCACAGCGCATCCCGAGATTCGCAGCGAGCGCGAGCGAGTCGTCCACACTCCCCTTGGAGGAATAGGAACTTGGCATGGTCAACCCGTGGACGTTTCCCGCCCCCAGCGCCTCCACCGCCACTGCCGCGGTGAGGGCAGAGTCTATTCCCCCGCTCAACCCCATGCAGGCAGTTCGGAATCCGCACTTTCCCACATAGTCACGCACCCCCAGCACAAGAGCCCCGAAAATCTCCTCGGGAGCCTCAGGGGCGGCAGCCTCCGGAACCGCCTCGGTTTCAGCACCGGACTCTAGGCCGATATCGATCACCCGGACTTCCTCGAGAAAAGCCGCCAGTTGGGCTCGAAGCGCGCCCTTCCCGTTCATGACCACGGAGTTCCCGTCGAAAACGAGTTGGTCATTACCCCCGATCGAGTTGCAGTAAACCAGGGGCAAGCCGGTGCTCTTCGCGAGCATGGAGAGCAACTCGCGCCGCACCGCGGCCTTCCCCAGATGAAACGGGGAGGCACTCAAATTGATCAGAATCTCGGCACCGGCAGCCTGCAACTCTTCCACCGGATCCCGCTTGTAGAGCGGCCGGTGCAGATAATCTTCCGTCCACACATCCTCACAGATCGTGATCCCCAGCTTGCGGCCCCGCCACTCAACCGGTTCACACCGCTCCGCCGGCTCAAAATAACGCCGCTCGTCAAAGATGTCGTAGGTGGGCAGCAGTGTCTTGAATACCCTTGCAACGACCTCTCCATTTTCGAGAAGAGCCACCCCGTTGCGAAAGGGTTTGCCCGGACTCTCACCCCGGTTGTGATCCACGTAACCGACCAGGAGCGGCACCTCGCCAATTTCGCTGGCCAGATAATCCAAGGCCTGGAGGCACTTGTCGACGAAACCGGACTTGAAGACCAGGTCGCGGGGAGGATAGCCCACCAACGCCATTTCCGGGGTGACCACGAATTCGGCGCCCTGATCGACGGCCTCGCGATAGGCATTCACGATGCGTCTGGCGTTGGCAGGAAAGTCGCCCACCGTGCCGTTGATCTGCGCCAGTCCGATCTTCATCTGTCTTCCTCCCCTGCGCTCGTTTCCACCGGGCTCCACAGTATGCCACCCCGGGCCGGACTTGGAAACAGCGATTTGAATTTAGGTCCCGGCCGGAAGGTTTCGTTCCTACCAGAGACCGTACTTTTCAAAAGCCAGGGCATACCAGCCCATCAGGAAATTCGCCACCCCGTGCATTACCACACAGGCCAGCAGACTCCTGGTCCAGACCGCACACCCATACATGAGCGTCCCCCAGACCAAGGCGGCCGCCCAGTCTGCCGGGCTGTGGATAAGCACCACCAGGGCCGTCACGACCAGGTAACTCCTCCATGAGAAGGTGCCGAAGGCTACCTTCCAGTAGTCTCCGTCCGGATTCAGAATGAACCGCATGAGAAACCCCCGCCAGAGCAGCTCCTCCACCAGGGAGACCACCACAACCGCCCGGAGAAAGCGAAAAACGGTGGCAGCCCACCAGGCAGCCGGACTCTCGAAAACCCCGGGGTCGAACCCGTCCCGCCGGGGCAGGATACCCAGGCGCTCTTTCCAGCCACCCGGCTCCTCTTCCGTCATCCCCCACCATTCATAAAGCTGGGTGGGCAGAATCCAGATTCCGATTCCGATAGCACCCAGCACGGCGCCGAGAAGCAATTTCCCCGGTTCCCATTTCAACTCGTATTGCCGCCACCAGAAAATGACCAATCCGCCCGCGAGCAGCGTCTGCAGCGGGTAAATCCACTGCTCCGGATAGCGGCGCCACCAGGGCAGGTAGACATGATCCCGGAAAACGCTCTCCAGGGAACCCGTGAGAATGGTCAGGCCTCCGCCGATCAACATGAAGGCGACCAGAGGCACCACATGGGCAAGCGTCCGGTCTTGTCTGATCCGGGCCAGGTTCATGGCGATTCCAGGGTTCCGACGTAGCGTTCGATCCGCTCGAGTGCCTCCTTCAACTGATCGAAGGCCGTGGCGTAGCAACATCGCAGAAAACCCTCCCCACTCGCACCGAAAGCGTCGCCGGGCACCGCCGCCACGTTCTCCGCCTCTAAAAGCCCCATCGCAAACTCCCCGCTGCTGAGACCGAAGCTCCGGACATCCGGAAAGACGTAGAACGCTCCCCCGGGGGAGTGGCAATCCATGCCAATCTCGTTGAGACGCCTTACCACGAAATCGCGGCGCTCGTGATAGCTCTTCCGCATGCGCTCCATCGAGGCCGCCCCGTTTTCCAGCGCCTCCAATGCTGCGGCCTGGCTGGTAACAGGAGCGCACAGCATGGAATACTGGTGAATCTTCATCATGGCATCAATAAGCGGAGCCGGTGCACAGGCGTAGCCCAGACGAAAGCCCGTCATGGCGAAGGCCTTGGAGAATCCATGGAGCAGGATGGTGCGCTCGCGCATCCCCGGAAGGGAGGCAATCGACACATGGGCCTGGTCGTCGTAGCGCAATTCGCTGTAAATCTCATCGCTGATCACTATCAGATCGTGCTCAACGCAGAGCCTGGCGATCCCGGCCAGATCCTCCCCACTTGCAATCCCCCCGGTGGGATTGGTAGGGAAGTTAAGGATCAGAACGCGCGAATTGGGCGTGAGAACGCCCGCCAGAGCCTCGGGCTTCAGGGAGAAGTCATCCCGCTTGCGGGTTGCTACCGGCACGGGCACGCCATGGGCCATCACCGTCCCCGGCATGTAACTTACGTAGCAGGGCTCGTGATAAACCACCTCGTCGCCGGGATTGATTAATGCCCGCAGGGCCAGATCAAGCGCTTCCGAGACTCCCACTGTTACAAGCACCTCACTGGAGGGGTCATACTGCACCTCGAAAAAACCTCCCACGTAGTCGGCAATCCTGCGTCGCAACGACATCAGGCCGAGGTTGGAGGTATAGGAAGTGTGGCCACGCTCCAACGAGTAGATCGCAGCCTCGCGGATATGCCAGGGCGCAGAATAGTCGGGTTCCCCCACTCCAAGAGAGATCACCTCATCGCGACCCTGCACGAGGTCGAAGAAGTCCCGAATGCCAGAGCGCGGTACCGCGGCCACCTGCCGCGAAATTTTTGCAGGATACTCCATTGCTCCTACGGTGCCACCGGCAGCCGCTCCGGATCTTCGTCCCCGCCAAAGGCGAAGCCGTTCTCCTTGTAGGTCTTCAGCCTGAAATGTGTGGCTGTAGAGAGCACTCCCTCCATTGTGCTCAGCTTCTCGGAGACAAAACGCGCCACCTCCATGAGATCCTCTCCCTCCACCACGAGCAGCAAATCGTATCCTCCACTCATCAGGTAGCAGCTAAGAACCTGATCGAACTTCGAAATGCGGGCGGCAAGGCGGTCAAAGCCGCCCTCCCTCTCGGGAGTAAGTTTCACCTCGATGATTCCAACAACCGCGGCCTGCCCCGTCTTCGCCGAATCAACGATCGCCTCAAAACCAAGCACCGTCCCGTCCGCCTCCCAGGCCGCAATCTGCTCCCTGACTTCGTCTGCCGACAAAGAAACGCGCTCCGCCAGCTCGGCATCGGAAGACCGGCCGTTGCGCCGCAGGAGCTTGAGCAATGAATGGTTGGACATGCCGGGGCGCTTCTAGGGAGATCAGGCCATCATGGCAAGCCGTAGCTGTGGCATCCTGCATCGATCCCTCCCTCCCGCAGGAAGCCTCCTCAGCACAGGTTCTCCGCAAAGAACCGCAGGGTGTCCACCAGGTGCGCCTCCCAGTAGAGCCACTCATGTCCACCTGGAAACTCCTCGTAGATGTGCTCGATTCCTTCCTTCTCTAACACGGCATGAAGTTCCCGATTGGCATCCAGGAGCGAATCATCAAGACCGCAATCGAACCGCATGGGAGGCAAATCCTTCCGGTGGACGAGAATGGATCCCAGGGCAGTAAGACTCTCCTCCGGTGCCTCGCAGGACGACAGGGACTCCTCCACGAAGGGCTCCAACTGCTCAAGCTTGGTAATGGAGGAGTGTGCCGAGATCGCCCGGAACCTCGCTCCGAACTTTGCGCCGAGTCGAAGTGCCCCGAACCCGCCCATGCTCAGGCCTGCAAGGAACCGCTGCGAGGATTCCGAGACGGGGGCCCCAGCCTCCTCCGTGGCACGAGGCACTTCCTCCACTATCCAGCGCTCAAAATCCTTCCCCTCATGCGGCACGTAGGCCGATCCATCTCCCCATAATCCATCGCTCGGCATGGCGAGAACAAGGGGTGGAATTTCACCTGATTCAATCAACCGCGCAGCGGTCAGGTGTGCGCCCCCGTTAAAGGCCCATCCCCAGTGGGAACTATAGACTCCGTGCAGCAGAATGACGAGGGGCAGGCTCTCCTGAAGCCCCTGAGCTTCAGGGAGAAAAAGGGAGAGGTCCACCCGCTGCTTCAGGGCCTCGCTCTTCACGGTGACATGCCGAAGCCCCCCGCTCTCAAAACGCGGGTCACTGACCTTGATGGTGCGGAAAGCGCTCACAACACCCTCTCCAAACACTACGCCGGCGGAACCTGCAACGGTTCCCTGCCTCCTCTCTTGCGAATCCAGTTCACCGCCCGCAGAACCATGGGCAGGCGAATCAGCCAGAGCTCCAGCGCCCGCTTTCCCGGAAAGTTCATCAGGGCGAGCCCGATAAGGATGGTCAGAAGCCCCTGTCCGGGCAGAGCAAGAAGAGCGATGCCCGAGATCACGAGAGCCCCTCCCCCGACATTCTTCAGTATCAATCCCGTCCAGCGGATCATGGGATGCCGGGAGCCAAAAGTCCGGGTCCGGTCCCGCCCGGGCATGAAGTAATCCGCGCTCAGGAAGGAAATGGCCCAGGGAGTCAGGAAAATGGCCGCTACCACCGAGACTGCCGAAAAAACGCCGAGAAACCAAAGAAGGGCCTCATTATTCCGGAACCACTCAATCATCACACGTCGCTGGCCTCTCGCCATCGCCCTTTGAAGCCTTACCGTTCAAGCCGGATTCTTCCACCCCCACGGCAATCGGTTCCTGATGTGTCCGGATGATACAAGGCTGTGAGCATGAGAAGGCAATCCGGTAAATTCACTCCTTTTGTTACCGCGCCCCACTACCCTTCACAAGGACCTTCCGATTCCTGAGATCGAACGAATCCCCGGTCCGGACCGTCTCCCACTTTGCTTCAACCAGCGTGTCTTTCCTCCACTTCCTGGGATCGTAGACCAGCACGGCTCCTTTCTCCTTCCCGATCACCTCGAAGCGATCCCCCTGCACCACAATGGCAACATCCTCATCGATGCCGATCCCGAGCATGGCCGCCCGGTCGAACTCCTTGCGCATCTTCCCTTCAGGATCCTCCAGCACCTCAATCAGATCCCTCTCCCGACCACGGGCGATGAGATGCTGGTCGATGGCGGTATTGCGCATGAATCCGAACCCACGCTGCACATCACCCACCATGATGGTGTTTCCACTGGTATCCCCCCTCGCCAGAAAGGACCCTTGGATGGTGGCTCCGGCTGAGGAACCTCCGATCACTCCGCCACGCTCGAGCACCCGGTGAAACTCCTGCTCCGAACGGGTTCCTCCGTAGGCCCTGGTCAGACGCCACTGCCGTCCCCCACCGAACCATACTCCTGTGGCCCGTTTGATCGGTTTCACGAATTCCTCCGTTTTCGCGACCTTGGGATCATGCGTGTGCAGCACCGTCACCTCCGCTACTCCCAGTTTCTCCCGCGCGAAAGTGGCGATCCAGGAACGGTCATAATTGTGTTTCGGATTACTGGACGCCGCGGTGGTCACCACCACGATACGCGCCCCCTTCCCTCCCGCCAGTTCCACGAACTTGTCGAGGATGCTCTCCATTTCCTTCCCGCCACCGCCCACGATGACAAGTGATCCACTGGCCGGGCCAACCACGGGGGCCTCCTGGGCCATCGCCCTCCCGAACAGAACCAATACCACCGCCAACACTGCGCTCTTCATTGTCATCACCCCATAACAGCCCTCGATTGGTCTGCTTTTCAAGCGCACAAATGCAAGCAGCACAGGACCTGCTTGCTCATGATCGGCTTTTTTCTCAAAGTCAGACGACACGCTTACAAGACACCGCTTCGGCTCCTCCACCGACATGCATCCCAGCTTCCTTGCCTTCCTCTCCTTCCTGCCCATCCTGACCGTGGCTGTCCTGCTGGTCGGGCTCCGCTGGCCGGCCAGCCGGGCCATGCCGATCTGTTACGGGTTGGCAGCCGGACTCGCTCTCCTCATCTGGCAGATCCCAGTGGCCAGGGTGGCCGCGTCCTCCATCAACGGCCTGGTGGTCGCCCTCAGCCTCCTCTACATTGTTTTCGGAGCCATCCTGCTCCTCAACACCCTGCGGGAAAGCGGTGGTCTCCGGATCATTCGGCAGAGCTTCACCGACATTTCGCCCGACCGCCGCGTGCAGGTCATTGTCATCGCCTGGTTATTCGGATCCTTCATTGAAGGTTCCGCGGGCTTCGGTGCACCCGCCACCGTCGCGGTTCCCCTTCTCGTGGGACTGGGGTTTCCCGCCATGGCGGCCGTGCTGGCCGGCATGATCATCCAGAGCACCGCGGTCTCCTTCGGTGCGGTAGGCACGCCCATCAAGGTAGGGGTAAGCAATGGCCTCTCGGTGGACCCCTCGCCGGCGGAAGGGGCAAATCACAAGCTTTCCACCGATCTCGGTGTGGAGGGCTGGGGGACGGGGGTCGGATTTGCGAACGGAGAAGAATTTCTCGCGGATATCGGCCTGAAAGTCGCCACCCTGCACGCCCTCACCGGCCTGCTCGTTCCCCTTCTTCTCTGCGGACTCCTCACCCGCTTTTACGGGGCTAACAGAAGTTTCCTCGAAGGCCTGCGGATCTGGAAGTTCGCCCTCTTCGCCGCTCTGGCCATGATCGTGCCCTACTGGCTCGTAGCCTGGCTCCTCGGCCCGGAATTCCCTTCTCTCGTCGGAGGTCTGGTCGGTCTCTTCATCGTGATAACCACGGCCCGGTCCGGCTTCCTTGTTCCAACCCCGGAGAAGGCCTGGGATTTCGGAACCCGCGACCAGTGGAATCCGGACTGGATGGGCTCGTTGCAGATCCCGGCCGATGACGAAGATGACAACAAACGACAGATCGGCATCTTCCACGCCTGGGCCCCCTATATCATGGTAGGACTCCTCCTCGTTCTCACGCGCACCATCCCGGACCTCGCGGCATGGCTCAAGGGATGGTCTGTCGCAGTTCACTCACCCCTTGAAGACAGCCTCAAGCCCAAGTTCTTCCGGTTCCTTTATCTTCCCGGAGCGGTCTTCATCGTGGTTTCAATTGTCACCTTCTTCCTGCACCGCATGAAGTGGAAGGACTACCAGAATGCCTGGCGCTCATCCTTCAGGACCACGGTGGCGGCTTCCGTCGCTCTTGTCTTCACCGTTCCCATGGTAGAGGTCTTCATCAACTCCGACGGTGGAGGAGCCGGCTACGCCAAGATGCCGGAAGTCCTCGCCACCGGAGTGGCCGCCCTGGCGGGAGGCGCATGGCCCATCCTTTCTCCCTTCATTGGCGGCCTCGGGGCCTTCGTGGCCGGTTCCAACACGGTGAGCAACATGATGCTCTCCCTCTTCCAGTTCAACACGGGCCAGGCAATCGGGGTCAATCCGGCCTGGATCGTCGCCTTGCAGGCGGTGGGCGGGGCCGCAGGCAACATGATCTGCGTCCACAACGTGGTGGCCGCCTCCGCGGTGGCCGGCCTCGTGGGCAAGGAAGGAATGGTTATCCGCAAGACTGTCTGGGGCTTCCTCTATTACGCTCTCTTCGCGGGAAGCCTCGGCTATGCCATCGTTTCCTGGAACGAACACGGTCCCTTCAACATCGGCACTCTCATTGTTGCGGTGATCTGGGCCACCGCCATCGCTCTCATTATCCTCAGCGGCCGCCGCCACCACCGCGTCCGAACCGCTCCCGCGCCTTCTGATCCGGGGAAATCCATCCTGCCTGCGGAAGAGAGGGAGGTGCAGGTTGCCTCAACGCGAGAGAGCGGTGAGACCCGGTCCTCAGACCTGCCGGGGCAAGCGGAGGAACCGGGGAGCCAAGCCCCCATCGAGGAGGAATCGGGTTCGGAGCCAGGATCCCGGACGGAAGAAGACGGGGTTCTCGATGAAGAAATGGATTCGGACAAATGGCTGGCCAGGCGGGAAGCTCTCCGGAAAGAGGAGGAACCGCCTCACGATTCTTCAGATCCACCTGACTGACACTCTCCCATGCTCCGGCAAGACTACATCCTTCGCGAGATTGAACGCATGGTGGAATTCTGCCTGCGTGCAGCCGGATTGAAGAAGCCGGATGCCGTTGCCGACTTCGAGGAGTTCCTTGAAGAAAACTGCGAACTTCTCACCGGGCTTCCCCTGCAGACTCTCCTCGACACCGGGGCCCAGAAACTGGTGGCGCTTTTCTATCATCCGGGCACCGCCAAGCTTCCACAGCTCGTTTCCTGCGGTGCGTGGTTGTGTGAAGCAGCTGACGCAAGCCTGCTTTCCGGCCGGTCCAGTGAAGCACGCCACCTCTTCCTGCAGGGGGCCCAGATCCTTGGTTTCATGGCCTCCCAACATGGTCATGAGGACGAGTTCTTCCCCCTCCACAATCACCTCAAGCGCCTGCGGGAAAGACTGCCTGACTACCAGTTCCGATCCGAGGAGGAATCGAAGATTCTGGCCTTTCTTTCCTTATAGAAGGGAGTTGCCCTCATCGCAGGGCACTCCGGATTCGAAGCTCTGGGCTCTTGCGTCCCGGTCGGAGCCTCCCTAGCTTCCTGTCATGGCCATCTCCGTCGGCGATCTCATCCGCTATATCGTCACCGGAACCATCGTACTGGTTCTCGCCACCTTCGGATTAAAGGTATGGAACAAGCAGAAGCTGGAGAAACAAATCATCAAGGAACTGCGTGATCTGGCGCACCCCGCGACCTCCTTTGAGGCAATCTATGCTGACGACGGCAAGAGAGCGCTCTTCAAATCGATGGGACTCCTCCACAAGACCGGGGCCGAACTCGACAAGGAACCGGTCGAGATC
>DMYM01000510.1:5779-6197 GCA_003483645.1 Verrucomicrobiales bacterium | reverse complement strand
AACGTGGAAGTGGTGCGCCAGATGAAACTGGCGGGCGGGGTGGCCGAGGCCCTGGTAACCACCGCCAGCGGGCTGACTATTGGCATCGTTGCCATGATCTTTTACTCCGTGTTCCGTGGTCGGGTGCAGCGTTCCCTCTCGGAACTGGAGGGCGCTGCCACCCACCTGCTCGCTCTCCTCGGTTCGCAATTCCAGCAGTCGGGACGTTACCAGCCTGAGAACCAGACCCTGCCTCCCGATCCGGCGGACGGTTACAAAGTACCCCGCAGCCAGCGGCCGGCACCCTCGCGGGCCAGTCAAGCCGACGTGCCCGGCGCCTGATCACGAAAGGAGCGACGCAGGATGAAATTCAAGTCCCCCAAGCCTCCCGAAAGCGTCATTCAGATGGCGCCCATGATCGACATCGTCTTCCTCCTCC
>DMYM01000510.1:0-5467 GCA_003483645.1 Verrucomicrobiales bacterium | reverse complement strand
ATCGACATCGTCTTCCTCCTCCTGATCTTCTTCCTGGTCACCTGGCAATTCTCGCGCTCGGAGCAGGACAGCAAGGTCAAGGTTCCCACCTCAAGCCAGGGCAAGGAGGAAAACCGTGCCATCAGCGAGATCAACGTGAACATCCGCCAGGGTGGCGCGCTGGTTATCAATGGCGAAACCCTTACCGAGAACCAGCTCCTTGCCAAACTGCGCGCTATCGTTGAAGTTCACCAGAACCAGCCGGTGCGCCTGCGGGGCGACGGGGACATCACCTACCAGACCCTGATGGGAGTGATCGACATCTGCCAGCAAGCGGGGATCTGGAATATCTCCTTCGCCACCCGCAAGCCGGAATGACCCTGTGGACGGGCCGACCAGGAGCAGTTAGTGCTTAAACATCAGCATTTTTCCCGCGACCTTTGACGATTGTAGGGTAGTCTAGACCCTAGGAATGGGGATTCATGACAACGTTCCGGTTACGCTGGGGGCGGCGCTGGCTGTCACGCTCGGGCTTTCAAGCCACGCGTGGGCCCAGGGGGTGACTCCGCCGGGGAAAGGCGCCCCTGCCCCCGCAGATAAGCCGCTGCGAGCGGACCCCACCAACGATCTCTTTCAACTGGCCCTCCACTCCTACCGGGAAGCTGGAGAAGTGAAGGACGCACAGCGCACGAAGGAGACCTATCTCGCCGCCATCCGGCAGTTCGAGCGCTTCCACGCCAGGTTTCCGGCCCACCCTAATGCCCTCAAGGCACGATACTACAAGGCCATCTGCCACCGGAAAGTGGGCAACATGAAGGGCTTCCGGGAAAGTCTGGCGGAGGTGGTCAACATCCACAAGAAGGGTGTGCTGGTGGGAGCGGCAGCTTACCAGCTGGCCTTCGAGCACTACCAGGCCAAGGGGTTCGCCGAGGCCGAACCCTTCTTCCGGATTGCAGCGGCTGAAACAGATAACGCCGATTACCGCCACCGGGCGCTTTACAGCAGGGCTCTCTGTTTTGAGAAACTGGGGAAGAGGAAGGAGACCATTGCGGCTCTCAAGGCCATCCTGGCGGATGCAGGATCGCCTTTCAAGATCCAGGCCGAACGCGTCCTGGCCCACTACTACGCCAAGGCCGACATGGAAGAGGAGGCCCTCGCGCATTTCATGCACCTGGCCAAGTCCCAGGACGACACCACCCGGTCCGATGCCATCCTGCAATGCGCCCAGATTGCACGTAAACTCGGCAAGAAGGATTTCGCGCGAACATATTTCGAGCAGATCCTCATCACTCCGGGACTGGAACAGTGGCAGGGGGAAGCCCAGCTCGCCCTGATGAGCGAAGCCTCCCTCGCCAGCAGGCACCAGGACGTGATCAACTACTACAAGCGCGGCAAATACCCGCTGGACAAGGAGCACCTGAGCCGGCGGTTGCAGATTGCCGCCACGTCCTACGAAGCACTTGGCCAGGGGGAGAGGGCAACCGCCCTCTTCAAGGAACTCGCCAGGATCGCTCCCGACAACATGACTGCCCTGGAGGCCAGCTATCTGGTCCTCTCGCGCGAGTACAAGACCAGCAGCCGGACCCTGATCCAGCAGGCCGGGGAGTTCCTCAAGAGATTTGAGAAGGAGCACCCCGATGACGCCCGCATCCACAATGTCCGCCTCATGCTGGCCGAGGGCTACCACCAGGCCACCCGTTACGAACTGGCGGCCCGGGCCTACGCCGCCATCGATCTCCAGCACATTGCCACCGGGAATCACGCCGGGCTGCGCTACCGCCTGGCCAATGCCCAGCTCAAGGCGGGAGACCAGCAGAGCGCTCTCGCCTCCTTCAACAACTTCATCGAGAAGCATTCAGACCACCCGCAGGTGAACAACGCGATCGTGAACCGGTCCGAGATTTTCCTGGAACTCAAGGATTCCGCCCAGGCTCACCTCGAATTCGACCGGCTCGTCAGGCATACCAGCAAGCCCACCCTGAAGGAGTACGCCTGGGCACAGAAGGCCATCCTCTACAAGGAGGTCATCGATACCACTGGAGACGAGAAGGTCCGCCTCGAAAACCTGGGTAAATTCGCTGACTGTCATACCCGGCTCCTCACCGACTTTCCCCGGCGCGAGACCGCCAAGAAGGCCGCCTCCGAGTTCTGGCGCGGCTGGGCCCTCTACCGGCAGAACAAGTTCGCGGATTGCATTGCCCCCTTCCAACAGGCGCGCACGGCCGACGCAAGCGCCCTGGGACGCACCTCCACCCTGCACCTTGCCCTCGCCCATTACCACCTTCAGCAACGGGAGGAACTGCGAAAGGAACTGGATGCCCTCCTGGAAAACTACCGGGACGAGAAGGTCCCCCGTCCCGTCTTCGCCTGGCTGGGCAATGCCTACTACAAGGACGAGCTCTACGCCGATGCCTGGACCTACCTGAGCCATGCCATTACTCCCGACAAGCCCACCGAAACAAAGGTAGTGATCTGGCGCGCCGCCGGCTGCAGTGCTCTTGAGGCGGGCGCCTACGAGGCGGCCCTCCGCCCGCTGGAGATCGTCCTGCAGGTTGAGGACAACCAGTACCGCAGGGCGGAAACCCATTTCTTCCTGGGACGCGCCCATCTGGCCCTCAAGGACACTGAGCGGGCCCACAAGGATACCGAGGCCTGCCTCTCTCTCAAGCCCCAGGGCAGCCTCAATTCCAGGGCGCGACTCCAACTGGGCGATATCGCGATGGCGCAGGGCGATCCCAACACCGCGGCCCAGTACTACGTGCCCGTGGTCGAACTCTACAGCAAGGATCCGGCCATTGCCGAAAAGGCACTTCAATGTGCCATCAATGCTCTCGATCTCAAGGACACCGAGGAATCCCGCCGGGCTGCCAAACGCTACCGGGAGCGCCTCCAGGAGCTCAGGAACGCCGCCAAGCCGGCTTCCCGTGATTGAACATTCCCGGCCGCCATGGCAAGAATCCCCTCAGCTTCGCTGTGCAAGTTTTGAATCATGCTGCTAAGTGGCCGCTGCTGGTGGCTCTGGTATTAATGACCGGCCTCGGGCCTGCCCCCGGGCAGGCCCCGGGGTTCATAGATCCCTTCGGCAGCAGCTCGGAGCTCTACCATCGCGCCAATCGCTACTACGACTACGGCACCGACAGCCGGAACCTCGACGACAAGCGCCGGGCCTACCAGATCTCTATTCCCCTCTTCCGCGAATACCTCGCCACCGGTCCCCAGGGGGATCTCGTGCAACAGGCCAGCTATCAGCTTGGCATGGCGCTCCTCCTGACCGGCGAGCGGGAGGCTGCGGAGCGCACCTTCACCACCATCATCACCCGCTACAAGAAGGGCAAATGGGTGGCTCTCTCCGCCTACCGGCAGGCCGCCCAGCTCTACAACCGCCAGGAGTGGGTGCAGGCCGTCCCCTACTTCACGATCGCCGGCAAGGAGGCCATCGACAAGGAACTGGCTCACAAGGCCATCTTCTACGAATCCCGCTGTCTGCAAATGGCGGGCCGGGCCGAACAGGCCATCAAGCGTCTGGGAGACATCGTCGGGGACAATGGCAACCCCTACCGCGACTATGCCCGCCTCGCAATGGGAGAACTCTACGCCCGGCAGGGCAAGCATGAGGAAGCGCTCAAACACTTCGAACTGCTTCTCACTCCCGCCGTCGCGCCCCAGGAACGGGCCCAGGCGCTCCTCGCCGCCGGCGTCTCAGCCGCCAAGCTCGGGCAGCAGGTCAAGGCTGAGGATTTCCTCGACCGGACCCTCGACTCGGTTGGACTGGACCCCAAGTACAAGGCGCGTGCGCAGCTCGCCCTGATGGAAATGCGCTTTGTGGAGGAGGACCATGAGAAAACCATCCAGGCCTTCCGCTCCGGCGAGCACCTGGGAGAACGGAACGTCCTCGCCCGCATCTACCTGGTCGCCGGCCGGGCCCTCGCCAAGCTGGACCGCCACAAGGAAGCCATCGGGCAGTTCTTCAATTCCGAACGCCTTGCCATCAGCGTGAAACCGAAACCCCTCAAAAACCTGGCCTTCGAGGCGAGCTACCGGCGGCTGAGCAGCTTCTATCAGATCAACGGCGCGAACATCCCGACCCAGGTGGATGCCTTTGTCAAAGTCTACGGCGAGGAGAACCTGGGCAGTCCATGGCTGCACAAGGCCATCCTCATGAAGGCGGAGACCCTCTTCCACCAGGCCGCGCTCACCCAGGCCGCGGCCGCCTACAATGAAGTCAACCCCTCTGCCCTGCCGGTGGAAATGCGGGCCGATATCTACTTCAAACGCGGCTGGTGCCTTGCGGATACCGGGGAATACGGGCGGGCCGCTCAGAACCTCTCCAGTTTCCTGGCCACCTTCCCCGATCACCCGCGCGTAAGCGAAGCGCTTGCCAAACGGGGCCACGCCTACCTCAAGATCGGAGACTGGAAATCGGCCCTCAAGGACTTTGAACGCCTTCTGGAGCGCCAGCCCGAGGTCAACCTCGCCTCCTTCGCCCAACAGTACTGCGGGCGGATCCACCGGGACGAGCAGCGCTGGTCCGAGATGATCACCAGCTACCAAAAACTCCTGGCCATCCCTGAAGGCGGTCTCGACGACAAGTCCAGGGCCAATGCGCACTACTGGATGGGCTGGGGCTGCTACAAACAGGAAGAATGGGCCAGGGCCATCCCCCATTTCGAAGCGGCCCGTGACCTCCTCCCCCAAAGCTACCGCGAACCGGCAGGGGTGAATATCGTGCTGGCCGCCTACTCCCTTCTGGACTCCGACAAGCTCAAGAACGGTGTGGAGCACCTCCTGGCCGATGCCCCCCACCAGCAACTCCCCACCCGCATGCTCATCTGGCTCGGCCTGGAGCGCTTCTCCAAGGGCGACTACGAGAGCGCCGACCGCTTCCTCGGCCTGGCCAGCACACCGGACGACCCGGAGCAGACCGATACCCTCGTCTGGCGCCACCTCGCCAAGGCCCGTCTCGAATCCCGGAAATTCGAAACAGCCTCCGATGCCCTCGCCCTCCTCCTCACCCGGAAACAGGAAGACTTCTGGAAGGCCGATTCCTATCTGGACCAGAGCCATGCCCTGATTGGACTCAAGAAGTGGGAAGAGGCCCGTAGTGCCGCCCAGGAAGGCCTTGACCTCAAACCCTACGGCACCGTCCAGGCCGGCCTCTACATGGCCCTCGCCGACATTGCCATGCACCGCATGGATTACGAATCGGCCGCTGCCAACTATCTCAAGTCTTCCAAAATGTTCATTGACGACCGGGAGATCAAACCGCTGGGCCTCTTCCGCGCCGCGGAGGCCTTCGAGAAGAACGGCCAGTCCGAGGAGGCTGCCAGGACACGGAAGCAACTGCACCGGGAATTTCCCGATTGGGATTCCGTCAAGAACTGAAAACACGATCCCGGTCCGGCACTGGCCCCTTTCCAGAACAAGCAGCACCCACGGGATTCGAGAACAATCCGGGCAAATCCCCGACGGTTCACCTGCTTTGATTACC
>DMYM01000277.1:6856-7267 GCA_003483645.1 Verrucomicrobiales bacterium | reverse complement strand
CGGTGATCTTCCAACCCGGAGAGACTTCGCGGAACATCAATGTCGTGCCACGGACCGATGGCCGAATCGACGGATCACAGGAGGTCATCTTTACTGCGAGCTCAGTGGGTTTCGCCCCCGCCACAGCCCGTCTCAAGGTGAACGACAGCTCCATTTCCCTCTACGAGATCAGCCAACTGGGAGAAGCCGCCACCGAGGATTTCAATGGATTCGACGGACTCTCCGACCCCCTCCACTGGACGACCTCCCGTGGTCTCTGGCGTGGCACTGATGACGGAAGCTCGGGAATAACCGGCCTTTACTCCTACGGCAACGACGGGGCACTGGGATTTCTCATCAACATCGATCCGGTCACTGCCACGGCCAGTTTTCGGAACACCACCGGCCGAACGATTAGGGCCCTGAAGGTTC
>DMYM01000277.1:0-6695 GCA_003483645.1 Verrucomicrobiales bacterium | reverse complement strand
CCCCCTCCGCTGGAGGACCTCCCGTGGCCTCTGGCGTGGCACCGATGACGGAAGCTCGGGAATAACAGGCCTTTACTCCTACGGTAACGACGGGTCACTAGGATTTCTCATCAACATCGATCCGGTCACTGCCACGGCCAGTTTTCGGAACGCCACCGGCCGCACGATTAGGGCCCTGAAGGTTGCCTACGATGCGGAACAATGGCGGGCATTTGAGGGGGGAAGAGCCGATACCATCACGGTGGAAGCTTCCATTGACGGCGCGCTCACCCCCCTGCCCGCTCTCACTTTCACTGCGGATCACTCTCCCGGCAGCAACGGCCCTGTTCCAGATGGCCACTCCATCTCGCTCACGATGGACCTTCCCGCCCTCTCCATCGCCCCGGGCGAGACCTTCCAGCTCAAGTTCACCGCGAACCCGGGACTCCTTCCGGGTTTCATGGAGCAGTCAGTCCGCCTCAATGAGATCCACTACGACAACGACGGCCAGGACACCGACGAGTTCCTCGAGATCCTGGTGGCCCCGGGTTACGAAGGGCTCATCTCGGAGGTGGAAATCTTCCTCTACAACGGCAATGGGGGTAGTGTCTATGGGCAGCACTCTCTCGCATCCTTCTCCCTCGACCAGACCCTTTCGTCCGGCTATCGGCTGTATTCGAAGCTCATTCCCAGGATTCAGAACGGCCCCGATGGCGTGGCCATCGTGGCCGGGGGTGAGGTGCAGGAGTTTCTCTCCTACGAAGGCACGCTCACTGCAACCGACGGTCCGGCCAGCAGGACGACCTCGGAGAATATCGGCGTGTCCCAGGCCAATCCCGTCCCGCCATCCGGCAGGGGCAGCCTGGGACTTGATGAGCTCTCCGCCTGGTCCCGTTTCTCCACTCCGCACTCCCGCGGATCGTTGAATCCCGGCCAGTTGCTGGCCCCCCATCCCCTGCCGGGAATCGCCATCGACAACATCATGGTCATCGCACTGGACGACGCCGATCTGGATGGCCTGCCCGACCCCCTCGAAGAAGAGCTGGGCACCAACCCCCGGCTGGCGGACAGCGATGGAGACGGGACCCCGGATGGGGAAGAAGACGCGGACGGGGATCATCAGAGCAATCTGGCCGAATTCTCGCTCACGCAAACCGACCCCCTCGATCCCAACTCCCGTTTTCAGATCATGGTCACCTCCGATCCCGGCGTATCCCACCGCGCCCTCGTCACCTTCCCCACCCTGACCGATCGCACCTACACCGTCTTCCGCAGCCACGACCTGATTGCCTGGACACCGCTCCTCTCCTTCTCCGGATCAGGCCGGTTCGAAACCCGCGCAGTCACCGGGGAGCCCCTCGATCCGGTCAACTTCTTCCGGGTTGAAGTCGTCTGGTCCAGATGATCAGACCCCAACTGCTTGCCCTTGCTTCCGGACTCATCGCCCCCCACTCTCCCGCCCGTGCAGCATCCTCTCCCCGGTCAGCGATGGACCAGTGCATCCCAGCCGGAACTCGGCCTCGGTCTTGTCATCGCCACGGAGGGCGACCGGGTCGAGATCTGCTTTCCAGCCGCAGAGGAAATGCGGCACTACGTCTTCTCCTCCGCTCCCCTGATCCGCGTTCACTTCAAGGAGGGTGACCGGATCAAGAACCAATCGGCCACCGAGTTCACCGTCGAACGGATCGAGGAACGGGACGGACTCTACATCTACCACTCCGGGGAACACGAGATTCCCGAGGAACATCTCTTCGACTCCCTGAGTTTCATCAAGCCGGAGGAACGCCTCCTGGCCGGCCAGTGCGACGACCTCCTCTCCTTCGACCTTCGGGTCCAGGCCCTGCAGCACAATGGCCGGATTCGCAGCTCACCCGGCCGGGGATTCACGGGCGCACGCATAGATCTTATTCCGCACCAGATCGCCATTGCCTCGGAAGCCGTCCAGCGTCTCGCTCCCCGACTCCTCCTCGCAGATGAAGTTGGTCTGGGCAAGACCATTGAAGCCTGTCTCATCCTGCACCGCCTGCATCTCACCGGACGCGCTGACCGGGTTCTCATTCTTGTTCCAGAACCACTCGTCCATCAATGGTTCGTGGAACTGCTGCGCCGCTTCAACTTCCTCTTCGCCCTCTTCGACGAGGAGCGTTGTGCCTCCCTTGACGCCAACGAGGATGCCGGAAATCCATTCCTGGACAGCCAGCTCATCCTCTGCGCCACCGAATTCCTCACCGGACACCCGCTACGGGCCGAACAGGCGCGGGCCGCCGGTTTCGATCTCCTTATCGTGGACGAGGCCCACCACCTCGAATGGCATCCCGAGGAACCCAGCCCGGCCTATTCCCTGGTCGAATCGCTTGCGGCGGTCACGGAATGCATCCTTCTCCTCACCGCGACGCCGGAACAACTCGGTCCGGAGGGACACTTCGCCCGGTTGCGACTTCTCGATCCCGACCGCTACAACGACCTCGCCACCTTCCAGGCGGAAGCGGAAGGCTACGAACCACTCGCGGACCTGGTGGGGCGACTGACGAAGGGGGAACTACCGACCGAAGAGGATCTCGCTCTTGTCTCGGGGCTCTCACAACGCACGGAAGCCTTGGCCCGGTCCCTGGCCAGCAACGATGAATCGGTGCGATCGGAACTGATCGAAGATCTCATCGATTCCTTCGGCACCGGACGGGTCATGTTCCGCAACACCCGGGACCGCCTTGCCGGCTTTCCGGAGCGCAGACTGCACCTTGTCACCCTTGAAGCCGACCCGGACGGGGACAGCGATGGCCTTGAGGCGCGCATGGACTGGCTGGCGCAGTTCCTTCGCGACTTTCCCGGGCACAAGGTCGTCCTTATTTGCCATTCCATGGAGATGGCCGAGTCGATTCGCACCCTTCTCCTCACGCGCATTCAGATCGAGGCCGCACTCTTTCATGAGGAACTCACCCTTCTTCAGCGTGACCGCAATGCAGCCTGGTTCGCGGAACCCGAGGGCGCCCGCATCCTGATTTGTTCCGAAATCGGATCCGAGGGACGCAATTTCCAGTTCGCCCACCACCTCGTTCTCTTCGATCTCCCGGACAATCCGGAACTACTTGAGCAACGCATCGGAAGGCTTGATCGCATCGGGCAAACAGAAACGATCAACATCCATGTCCCGGTGATCAGGGGAAGCGGGACGGAATTGCGGGCGCGGTGGTATGCCGAGGGACTCGATGCCTTCGAGCACTCCCTGAAGGGAGCGGCCACCCTCTCCGCCGCCCTGGGGCCGGAGCTCAAGGCCCTGCAGGAAACCGGGGAGACGGCCGACTTCACGGAGTTTCTCGCACACACCAGAACCATGCGGGAGGATGTGGCGCGTGAACTTGCCTGCGGCCACGATCGCCTCCTGGAACTGGGTGCCCCTTCCGCAGAGAAAACGGGAACCCTCATCGAACACATTTTAAATACCGATCACGATCCCGTTTTCGAGAAATTCGTCATCCGCCTCTTCGACCACCTGGGACTGAACATCGAGGATCTCTCCCTGCGAAGTTATGTCTTCCAGAGAGGAGAGCGTCTCAGTGAGACCTTCTCGGAGTTTCCCGAAGAGGGACTCTCGGCCACCTTCGATCGTGACTGCGCCCTCACCCGGGAAGACATCGCCTTCATGACCCCGGACCATCCCCTCTTCCGGGATGCCATCGACGTCCTCCTCCGCCGGGAGCAGGGCAACTGCAGCTTTGCCCACTGGAAGACCGCACGGGGGAAGACGATGCTCCTCGAGTGTCACTACGTCCTGGAGTGCCTCGCGCCCGCCCGGTTGCACGCCGATCGTTTTCTCCCGCCCACTCCCTACCGCACGGTGGTTGATCACAAGGGCAATGATCTGAGCGAAGACGAGGGATTGCCCGCCGCCAACCTCGAACCAGGCAGCCCCCGCAAGCTCGTCTCCCAGAAAGTCTTCCGGAAGGAAATCCTGCCCTCCATGCTGACCAGGGCGGAGGAGATCGCAACCGGACAGGCCCGGTCACAAGTCGACAGGGCGGTGAGCACCGCTGAAAAATCACTGACCGGCGAAATTGAGCGCCTCCGCGACCTGGCCCAGATCAACACTCACATCTCTCCCTCCGAAATCGAATCTCTCGTCCACCATCGCGACGAACTCACCCGACTTCTCGGCCAATCACGACTTCGCCTGGATGCCCTCCGACTCGTCTGGCGGACCCCAAGCTAGGGTAAATCTGCAGGATATTCAGGGGAAAAGGAGGTTTGCCTTTCCCGGCCGGTCGAGCCCCCATAACGTTCGCGTATGAAAATCATCGCTCTCCTTCTCTCTCCTCTTCTTGTAACCCTGCCGGTAAAGGCGGAACCCGGCAAGACGAAGACCGGGGCGATCGTCCATCTCAACGCCAGGGAAGCCGCACAACTTCTCATCGACAAGGATGAGAAGAAGCGTCCCCTCATCATTGACATCCGGACTTCCGCCGAGTTCAGGGAGGGGCACCTGGAAGGTGCCAGGCAGATCGATTTCCTTGAAGACGACTTCTCTGCCAAGATCCGCAAACTGGACCGCACCCGGGCCTATCTCATTCACTGCCGCAGCGGTGGACGCAGCTCACACTCGCTTGCACTCTGGAAAAAACTCGGATTCAAGAAGGTCTACCATCTCGATGGCGGCATCCTGGCCTGGGAAAAAGCCCGTCAACCCGTGATCATCAGCAAGCCGCGCTAGAAACCGGTTTTCCCGGACCCTGCCACCCTCAACGGGCACAGTCCCCACAAAGGGTGGCCTCGGGCCGCTGCTCAAGACGCACATAGGCGATCCATTCACCGCAATCTTCGCAAAGCCCGTAATTTCCTTCGTCCATCTTGCGCAGGGCCTCCTGCAATTCGTGAATGCGCTGGTTGCGGCGGCGGGTGGCAGCCTTGCGCACCTCCTCCATCTGCATGGAGTCCAGTCTTGAGAGCCGTCCGATGGCGACGTCCACCGCCACCGCCTGCGGGTCGATCTCCTCGTTGGTGGCCTCTTTCCTCAGTCGCTCCAGTTCCCCCCGGGCCCGGATTTCCAACTCGATCTGTTCCTCCACACTCAGCACTCCGGCAGCATGGCGCTCCGTCTCCCCCGAGGCAAGAATCAGCACAGGAATCGCTCGCCAGCACGCTCTCCAGTTGAGATTCTGCCACCATGAAGCCCGCCCTCCTGTTTGCCAGTGCCACCCTCACGGCTACCGGCATCAACCTGGCTCACCCCGAACACGAGTTCATGGCGGGACTCTCCGCCCCCTCCCCCGCCACCGTCCTCCTCATCACCTCGCCGGAACTGGCGGAAGCCTGGAAACCCTTCGCGGCCTGGAAGAAACAGCTCGGGAAACCGGTGCGCATCCTGACCACCAGGCAGATTGCCGACCGCTACGAGGCGCCCGACCTGCAGGAGAAGATCCGGCGCTGCGTGCGCAACCATACTGATCACCTTGGAACACGCTGGATCATCCTCGGGGGTGACAGCGAGAAGGATGGCAGGGGGGTAGTGCCCGATCGCGATACCGTCCACCACACAAAGTTCGGCGACTACGATGACATCCCCGCGGATATCTACTATCTCGGCAAAAAGGACTGGGATGCCGATAACGACGGCATCTACGGAGAGTGGGAAGACGATCGCGAGTCCATTGATTATCCCGACGGGAATGTCGGACTGGGGCGAATTCCGGTACGCACCGCAGCGGATGTCAAGGCCTACACCGAGAAGGTCATCGCCTACGAGTCAAAGTATCCCGAGTCGAGCTTCGCCACCTCCATGACTTATACCTGCTCCCTTCCCTCGGCATTCCCGAAGTTGAAGATGAGTTGGGACAACCATCTTTCCAAGATCCTGAAGGGAGGTTCCGCCCATCATTTCTTCTCTGGCACGAAGGATGGAAAACCGCTCACCCCGGCCAACTGGGTGAATCTCCTCAACGGGAGGAAGAGCGGCAAACTGCACATGCACGGCCTCGGTCTGCACCACGGCTGGATTCTGGAAGACGATGAGATTGTCACCGCTGATCAAATCGCTCAACTCAGGAATGAGAATGCCTATCCGGTCATCACGACGGTCTCCTGCTTTACCGGGGAGTTCGACCGCGGAAAAGACCCATGCATTGCAGAGGCCATGATCCGCCGACCGAAAGCCGGAGCGGTTGCGGTGGTCGCTCCGGTGCGGGAAGGAAAACCAGACGCAACGTCCCGCACCATGACACAGTTCTGGGAGCAGGGATTGGGCCGGAAGGTCAGCGCCGGGGCCGCCATGATGCTGGTCAAGGCCGGCCTGGCGGCAGGGGCAAGGGAGTCGGCATTCCTCCACCTCTGCGCCTGCGAACTGAACCTTCTGGGCGATCCCACCCTCAGTCTTCGCGGGACCGCTCCCAGAACCCCGAAGGTGGCAGGACCCGGGGAATTACCCGCCGGCAACCTCAGCCTGATCATCGAATCGGATGCACCTCACTCGATGGTTGCCCTGCAGGACAGCTTCGGTCTCTACGCGGTACAGGTCTCCGACGAATCGGGCAATGTGACCTTTCCTCTCAACGTGGTGAAGGACAGCACCATCACCATCACGGTTTCGGGACCGCAATACAACGCTGTGACATTGAAGATCCCCGTCAGGTAGCACCGGTTCTGAGCTCCTGCCTCCATCCGTCTCCCGAAACCGATCACATTTGCGATTGATTTCATGCTTGTCTACCCACGATGGGGATCTACCA
>DMYM01000254.1 GCA_003483645.1 Verrucomicrobiales bacterium | reverse complement strand
TGGCAGTACTTTTCAAGCGTCAAGGACACGCTTCCCGGAATCGATCCTCCTCTCCCCTGCCCTCCGGAGGATCTTTCCGCCCTGTAATCCACCAGACAAGCGCCACCAGCAGCCCCAGGACGGCAAACCAGTCACCAAACCTGGCGTAAAGCGTCAGTGGGACCTCCACGGGAACATGAGCGGTGGCGTAGAGCCAGCCCCGCGTCAGGTGTGATCCGCTGTCGTCAACCAGTTTCCGCTCCTCGTTCTTCTCACGATCGAGCACCGTGCCGTAGCTGTTGATGACTGCACTCACTCCCGTGTTGGCACAGCGGATGGTCGGACGACGCAATTCAATGGAGCGGAATTTCGCGTTTGCAAAATGCTGCGCCGCCCCCTCGCTCTCCTTGAACCAACCATCGTTGGTCACGTTCACGATAAGCTGTCCACCCTTCTTCACGAACTTGCGCATCTTGCGTGCAACCGTGTCTTCGAAACAAATGGTCGGAACGAGGACGATCTCGCCCGTCCTGCTCGGCGCGTGCGGAATCCGCATCGGCTCCCCCTGGTCACCTGCACTGAAGGAACCTCCATACTGCGTCCCGGCCGACTTCTCCCACAACCACTGCAGGATCCTGAACTGGTCGACATAGGGAATGGTCTCCCCGAAGAGCACGAGGTGCTGCTTCCGGTAGGTGAGACAATCTTTTCTGCCCGTCGGCATCGCCAGCAGAGAATTGTAGGCCTTCCCGTTCTCCTTCCGCGTCAGCGGACCGACCGGGATGGTTCTTTCTCCCTCGTATTCCAGCAGGCCAAACACCATCGTAACCTGTCCCCGGGGGTTCACTTCATTGAGGGCTGCAAGCGTGCGCCTCCCAAGTTCCTGCTCCTCTGAATCGGTGTAGTAGAGGACATCGGGAAGCGCTGACTCCGGCCACACGATCCAGTCCGGCACATCAAGATGTACCGCTTCCGGACTCCCCGCCTCCATCGCCTCCTTTCCCCGTTCCTCGTTACGCCGGTTCAACTCCTCCAGGGCCTTCAGCGTTTCCTCCTCGTAGCCCCGGTAGATTTCCTCCGGTTCCCATAGCTTCTGACTCGCCTCCTGCGGGATGTTGAGCTGCACCATGAGCACATTGAGCGGCACGGAATCTGCCGGCTTCTCGCCATGGAGCTTCCAGATCCCGTAGAGGAAAAAGAGAGTAAGAAGCGCCATCGCTGCGCCGAAGTCCCAGTGGGCCCGCAAACGGCCGCTCTTCACTTCCCGGTGCAGACCGCGTCCCACCTGCACGATCACAGCCATCACGAAAACCGGCAGGAAGGAAAGACCGGTCACCCCGACGAGATCCGCACCCTGCGCCAGGATGGGCTGATCGTGGAAGGCCACCCCCAGACCGTTCCACCCGAAACCAGTCAGGAGCCACCCACGCACCCACTCCAGTCCACACCACCAGCAACCATTCACCGCCGCGAATTTCAGTACCCGCTTCGACTCTGCCACCGACCGTCCGCGCCGCTCCTTCTGCACGCTCATCCGTGCCTTGATCTTTTCTGCAATCCCCCCTTCCGTTCGTTCTGTCCTGGCGGACCGCTCCATCCACGGATTACCGGCACCCGCGGCAAAGAGCCCCCAGAATGCGAAGTAAAGGGCCAGGAAGAAGGCCACCGAAAGCCATCCCGTCACCCCCACTTCTGATATCCATTTCAGGTTGATCAGCCAGAAGGACAGCCCCGACAGGTATCCCACTCCGAATCCATACAACTTGCGCCGCTTCCCGCCGCCTCCCCAGAGCGATACCAGGAGCGGGGCCAACCCCAGCCAGACCATGACGGGCATGTTGAAAGGAGCGTGGCACAGCGCCAGCATCGCCCCCGAGAGCAGCGCTATGAACCACGGCCAGATCCTCTGCATCACTCCCATCGATTCGCGATTCTCGCTCTCCCCCCTCCAATCACAATTCCCTATTATTCATTTTCCTACTTCCATTTAATTAAGAAATCCGTAATAATTTAATCGCTCCAGCTTCTGTTCGCCATGAATATCCCTCGCTCCACCCTGCAGCGGCGGCGGTTCCTCCGTTCCGGTTCAGTTCTTGCCCTTGGCACCGTCTCCACCCTGCTCGCTGCGCGCAAACTCTCACAGCCCCCCCGGGCCAGGAGCCTGGCTGCTCCTGCCTCCCGTCAACCTGTGGCGGGCTCAGGATCCGGCCCAGAGTCCGGCCCTCCTCCCTCCCTCGACCCGGTATGGGAAACCGAGCCGGTCCCTCCCCTCGGACGTCCCCTCGAGAATGAAGAGAGTTACAACGACTTCCTGCTCAGTCTCGATCTGCGACATCTTTCCCCCGGGGAAATCATCGACCCTCACCGGGGGGTGGCCGATGGCATCGAGAACACTCTCCCTCCGCAACACCTCTGGGAGAAACTGGCACCGACTCTCAGGGCCGCGGACGAAATCCGGGAGCGTCTGGAATTACCCCTCCGCCGCATCACCTCCGGCTACCGTAGTCCACGCTATAACGCCATCATCCCAGGAGCCGTGAGGGGGTCCTATCACACCCGCAACCAGGCACTCGACCTCATCTATTTCTGTTCGCCTCGAAAAGCCTTCCAAATGGCCCTCCAACTCCGCAAGGAGGGCTTTTTCCGCGGTGGAGTCGGCCTCTACCCGACCTTTATCCACCTCGACACCCGCGGCTACGCAGCAACCTGGCGAAGGGTCTAGGGGGAAAACCTGAAGATCAGATCTTCGCCGGTTTCATTCCGGCATTCCCGTTTCATCCCTCCCCCATCGCTTCCATGCGACTGTGGGCATCCGACTCCAGCCACTTCCATAGCGCTTCCAGACCCGCCTTGACGGCCGCCTTGCTGGCCGCAAGATCGGCTGGCTCCGGCTCTCCCTTCCCAAAGAGGTAGAACTTGATCTTGGGCTCCGTCCCTGAGGGCCTTACCGCGAAACGCTGGCCACCTTCGAGGTGCACCATGATCATGCCGGCCCTGGGAATGAGGTCACCCTCTTCGTCGTAGACATTCTCCCTGCTGAAATCCTGGATCTTCACCACCGCGGAACCATCAATCTCGGTCGGAGGCTGAGCGGAGTAGGACCGGGTGAGGGCCGCGATTTTTGCGGCGCCTTCCGCACCCTCCAGCACGATATCAGTGTTCATTTCATCGTAGACGCCATACTCGTGATAGAGTTCGTCCAGCAGGTCGGTGATCCTCTTCTCCCCGCTCATGGCGAAGGCCGCCAGTTCGGCAAACATGACCACCGATCCGTTCCCATCCTTGTCCCGCACGAAATCGCCCCCCAGATATCCGTAGCTCTCCTCGCCCCCGAAGACAAGAAACCTGGAGTATTCCAGACGCAGCGCCCGGGTCTCCTCCTCCGATAACGAGCGATAATCGCCACGCCTGTCGGCAGGAATGGCCTCCTCATACTTGCGCAGTTTCTCCCCGATGTACTTGAAGCCGGTCAGGGTGCTCACTACCCCGATGCCAAAATGCTGTGCCACCGCACTCTGAAACCCGGTGGTTACAAACGTCTTGATCAGGGTGGCGCGGCTTCGATTCGATTCTGTCACGATGCCCTGCTCAAAGAAGGTCTTGATGCGGTACCAGGCCATCAAGGTTCCAATCTGGTTACCGCTCAGCAACTGCATCCCACCTTCCGCATTACGCACTGCCACGCCCATCCGGTCGCAGTCCGGGTCAGTCCCGATGACCGCCTCAGCTCCCACTTCCTCCGCCAGCTCGATCGCCTTATGCAGGGCCGAGGCGTTCTCCGGATTAGGCGAGTCAACGGTCGGAAATCTCCCATCCTGCTCATCCTGTTCCTTTACCGTTATGACTTCGAATCCGAGTTCACGCAGCATGGGAACCACGATCCAGCCACCGGTTCCGTGCAGGTTGGTATAGACCACCCTGGCTGAGCGGCCGTCCAGCAGATCGGGCCGCAGGAGAATGGTTCGCAGTTTCTCCTTGTACTTCTCGTCCATCTCCACACCCAGGGCATGCACCGTCCCCTGCTCATCGTCTGGCAGCGCCTCGTAGCTGTCGCTGGCCAGGGCATTGACCTCCGCAATGATCCCGCCCGCATGCGGTTCCACGATCTGCCCTCCATCATTGAAATAGGCCTTGAACCCGTTGTCGTGAGCGGGATTGTGGCTCGCCGTGAGCACCACCCCCGCATCCGCCCTCAGGGTCCGCAGGGCAAAGGAAAGCTCCGGAGTGGCCCGGGGGCCATCAAAGAGGTAGGCATCACATCCCGTCTCCACGCAGACCGTCCCGCAGTAGTGGGCAAAATCGGCCGAGAAATGTCGCGTATCCCGGGCAATGACAAACACCGGTTTGCGATCCTCCCCACTCTCCGCGAGATGCTTCTTCACATAGGAAATGAATCCCCGGATCGCCCGGTTCACGTTGTAGAAGTTCATGGAGGCCGTGCCGTAGCAGGGAAACTCCGGACGATGTCCGGGTTCACTCACCCCGCGCTCCACCCTGGTCACCACCTTTCCAATCGTTCGTCCCCGCAATCCACCCGTCCCGAAGGCCAGGGTCTTGTAGAACCGATCGTTGAGTTCCGCCCAGTGCCCGCCGTCCACCAGCTCCACAACCGCATCTTCCGCCCGTTCATCGCTTGTTCCGCTGAGGAGAACCTCGATGTTCTTCCCCGAATCAGCCAGAACCCTGCCAGCTCCCACCGCTTCAGCCAGTCGCTGCCTCCAATTGCTCATGGTCACGGAAGTATTGATGATCGCAAAATGAATCCAACCGTTTTAGCTCAGCATGCAGGAAGTCAAAGAGGACGGTCCACCGGGTCTTCCATTTCCTCTCTTCGTTCGCCAGCCTCCTGACGATGTTTCATATCATGTCATGGTTCGCAAAATAAACACATCTGAAAAACTTCGAACCACTCTCCCCCTCGGAGATACTGATGCCTGCCGCCTTGTCGACGGTGCCGGCGACGACCTCCCCGGGATCTTCCTCGATGATTTTGCCGGGCACCGCCTCCTCTCCACCACAGCCCCAACTCTTTCGCCGGAACTGGAGGACTGGGCGACCAGCCTTGCCCCTTCCACCACCACCTACTGGAAACTTCTCGACCAGCAGGCAAGGGAGGCGCCCTCTCTGGTCGCCGGCACGGAACTGACCGAACCCTTCGAGATCCACGAGACTGGCATTCGCTATCTGGCAAGTTTCCAGTCGGGATACTCGCAAGGCATCTTCCTCGATCAGCGTGAAAACCGCATTCGCGTCCGGGACCGCTGCCAGGCAGGTGACACCGTCCTCAACACCTTTGCCTACACCGGGGCCTTCTCCGTCTGTGCAGCCCTGAGCGGCGCCACCACCACGACCCTGGATCTCTCCCAGCCGTATCTCGACTGGGCACGGGAGAACATGCTACTCAACCGGATCGATGCCCAGTCGCAGCACTTCTGCAGGGGCGATACCTTTCACTGGTTGCGCCGCTTCGCCCGGCAAAATCGGCACTTTACCGGCATCGTGCTGGATCCACCCACCTTCTCACGCGACCACAGGGGCAAGGTCTTCCGTGCCGAGGAACACTACGGGGAACTCGTCGCCCTCGCCGCCGCCTGCCTCGCGCCCGGAGGCTGGCTCCTCTGTACCACCAATTGCCGGCGCCTCCCCGACCCTGGCTTCAGGCGGATGGTTACCGAAGCCCTCCCTTCTCATGTCCGCCTGGAGAGCCATCCCATGCCCCCTGACTTCACCGGCGATCCCTACCTCAAGACTCTCCTGGTCGAAACGTGATCGTCCGACGCCGGAATGCGGGAGGCACCTTGCAATGCACCCCCGGATAGCACTCCCTTTTCAACAGAAAACCCGGACCAGATCGGTCCGGGCTCCTGTTAAATTTTCTCTGCTCCAGGAGGGATTTACTCGAGCTCAGGCTTCTCCTCCTCGGGGATCTCCAGGTCGGGCTCCGGAAGCTGGTCGAGCCGGAAGTGGAACCGATTGCCCTGGTTCATCCCCTCGATCCTCTCCCGGATATCCTCTGGCGCCGCCGCCTTGTCCTGCTCGGTGTCCCAGGGGCCTTCGAAAAGCATCTCCCCCTCGGCATCCTTCACGATCACTTCCTTGCCACCCTCGGTGGTTTTCATCTCCACACTACCGTTCTCGTCGACGAACTTGAAGCTGCTTGAGGACTTGAAGTTGAAATTGAAGGCACCACCCCCCGCCTTGTTACCCCGCTGGAGGTCCTTGAAGAGATCGAAGTCCAGTTTCAGGCCCGGTCCACCACCGCGCTCCATTTCACGCAGCTGCTTCTCAAACTTCTTCATCTGGCCCTCCAACTGACGCTGCAGCTCTTCTCCTCCACCCGGAGGAATCAGGTTCTCCGGATCTTTCGGCAGCTCCGGAAGCCCGAAGAAGAATCCGCGAGCGCGCTCCCTGCCAGCATTCCCCTGCGGCAGGTTCCCCGGTTCCTGGGGGCGCTCCGCCATCTCGACTTCGCGCTCCCCTTCTTCACCCTTACTCAGCACCGCCAAGGTCACCTTGTCGCCCGGCTTATGGGCCTGGATCGCCTCCCGGAGCTCATCCTGGCTCCCGATCGGCTCACCATCCACCTCAAGAATGATGTCGTGCTGGCCCAGTCCCGCCTTGGATGCCGGGCTGCCGGGAGCCACATAATCCAGCACCACGCCCTCTTCCACACCAAGGTGAACCCGGAGGGTCTCGCCCACCGGTTTGCTCAGCACCCCGAGCCATGCGCCCGCCGGACGATCGACCTGCGGGATTGCTTCGGGTTCGTTGCCTTGTTCGGCCTCGGCGTCCTCTTCCTTGAGCTGGTCCTTCGGCTGCTCGGTGGAGACACGCTCCCTGGTCTTATCTTCGTCAAGTGACTTGGGGCGCTCGATCGCGGGAAGCGATGGGAGACCGAGTGCAAGTATGAGGGAAGCGTAAAATGGAACTTTCATTTCTGGTAATCGGTTTGTCTACCTCTCTAGCGGCAAACCGGCAAGGGTTTGTTCAATTCAATGACCGGAAAACGTCCTTGTTGTTAGAATCCTTGCCGCACATTGAAGAGGATGGGTTGGAGATGAATGCAACATGTGGTCCGATCATCCCGGTGCCGGCGATCAACCACCAGGCTAGTCGGTCGGGACGGGGATCAACTGATAGTTTACAGACGGCACCTCAAGGTGCACCTCTTCCCCGTCGGGACTGAGAAACACCACCCGGTCAACCAGATCAATCCGCATCAACCGCATCGGCCTCGAACCGTTGGGGATGATGACGTCGCGATCTGATGCATCCAGAATTGTCCGCTTTGCAGTCTTGGGAGCCAATTCAATGGTATGCACTGCTTCGGGATTGATCATCGTGGCAGTGGAACCTCCGGCACCACTCCCACCCCGGTCCACCACTTCGCGGGAGGTCGGATCAGAGGTCAATACCATGGCTGCCACTCCGCCGAGAAGAGCCACGCTGGCAGCCGCGGCCCACAGACTCCACCCACTGCGCGTCTCCACGCGATCACTCTCCTCCCCCTGAGGGAAGGGGACCACCTTTTCGATCTCATCCTGCACCGGGATCTCCTGCCATCCTTCCATCGCTTCCTCCATCCGTCTGATCATCCCTTCGGGTATGCTTCCCGGAGACATCCGCTCGAGTTCAGTTTCGATCTTCTGCAGTTCTGAATCCATGGGTCGTTACGTTGCCCGGCGCAGGCCGGGTCGATGGGTTTCTGTGCATCTTACAGGTCCCCGCGAATGCGGGCGCCGGAGAGTCGCTTTCGCAGGGCTTCAATTCCGTAGCGATACCGTGAGGCCGCTGTGTTCATGGAAATCTCCAAAATTTCACCTATTTGCGCAAAAGTCCGCCCCCCCCAGATTTTCATCACGATGACATCCGAGAACTTCCCGGGCAGTTCCTTCAGAGCAGCCTCCAGGAGGCTCCGACGCTCCTCGTCGTAGCCAGCGCTTTCGAACCAGGCATCCTCTCCGCCCGATTTGCACTGCTCATCCTCCACTACCGTTTCCTCCCGCTTCTTCCGTCTGTCGTTGCGACGGCCCAGATCGATAGCTTCCCGGCGGATCTGGGTGTAAAGAAACGGCATCCAGGCTTCCTGCCCTCCCACGAAGGTGGCTTCGTCCACCTTCCGGGCCAACTTGACCAGGGCCTCCTGCAGGATGTCTTCGGCGTCCTCCTGCCGACGCGTCTGCTGGCGGGCGAACAGAAGTAGTTTCGACCCGTGCTCACTGAGCCATTCGCGCCAGCGCGAGGTCTTTTCCTTCATGGCGTAGGTGCCGGAATTTCGCATGGATGAGAAACAGTCTAACCGAAAACTCATGTGTTCTCAACATCTCTTGCCGCTCTGGCAAGCCATTTTCCGGTCAGAGAGGCTCCTTCTGTCACCAGATCGGCAGGGCGTCCCGCCGCTACGATCTCCCCTCCATGACGACCACCTCCGGGGCCCAGGTCGATCACCCACTCCGCCGCCGAGATCACCTCAAGGTTATGCTCGATAACGACCAGCGAGTGCCCCGCATCGCGCAGGCGCTGCAACACCCCCAGCAGAACCTGCACATCGTGGTGATGCAATCCGGTGGTCGGTTCGTCGAGAAGGTAGAGAACCCCCTCCGCCGAGGTCTTGGCCAGTTCAGTGGCCAGTTTGACCCGCTGCGCCTCCCCGCCAGAAAGCGTATTGGCAGCCTGTCCCAGACCGATGTAGCCAAGTCCCACTTCACAAAGAGCCTCGAGGAGACTGCCCAACCTGGGCACTTTCCCAAAAAACTCGACCCCCTCTTCCGCCGTCAACTCCAGCACATCTGCGATGCTGCGTCCCTTGTAGGTCGCTTCCAGGGTCTCGCGATTGTAGCGACGTCCCCCGCACGCGTCACAGGTCACATAAACATCGTTGAGAAAGTGCATGTCGATGCGTACTGCTCCACCTCCCTGGCACTTCTCGCAACGCCCTCCCTTCACATTGAAACTGAAGCGCCCTGCCGCGTATCCACGCTGCCGCGAGAGAGGGAGCTGGGCGAAGAGGTTGCGGATGTGACCGAAGGCTCCCGTGTAGGTGGCCGGATTCGAACGCGGCGAGCGGCCTAATGGTGACTGATCGACAACCACGAGGCGACCGATGTTCTCCGCTCCCTCGATGGCGTCATGCTCCCCGGGTACCGCCTTCGCGCCGTGAAGGACCCGCGCCAGAGCCCTCTTCAGGATCTTGTCCACCAGCGTCGACTTTCCACTTCCGCTCGGACCAGTCACCGCCACCAGTTGCCCCAGTGGAATCTCCACTTCGATGTTTCGCAGGTTGTGCTCGCGCGCGCCCTTGATCACCAGTTTCCGGCCCGTTTCCAGACCCGTTCCCAGTTGGCCGCTACCCGAGACCCGGAAACTGCTCCCCCTCAGCCATGCCCCCGTGGGAGAATCCTTCACCTCCGTCACCTCTTCCACCGTCCCCTCCGCAACCAGGCGTCCTCCGTGCAATCCCGCCCCGGGCCCCATCTCAATGAGATGATCCGCGGCCCGGATCATCTGCTCATCGTGCTCTACCACCACGATGGTGTTTCCCAGATCCCGTAAAGCCTTGAGAACTCCAATGAGACGCGCGTTGTCCTCCGGATGAAGCCCGATACTCGGTTCGTCCAGGACGTAAAGCACCCCCGCCAGGCCCGCCCCCAGCTGCGTAGCCAACCTGATCCGCTGGAATTCACCTCCGGAGAGAGTAACCGCTCCCCGGTTCAGGGTGAGGTAGCCCAACCCGACTTCATCAAGGAATTGCAGCCGCCGGCATACTTCCTCTACCACCGGGCGCACCGCCTCCTCGCAGTCCGCCGGGACGCGAACGCCTTCCATCCATGCCACTCCCTCCTC
>DMYM01000160.1:9401-9611 GCA_003483645.1 Verrucomicrobiales bacterium | reverse complement strand
GGTGAAGGCCGCGTCGTTGATCTGGAGCTTGCCCATGGCGGCCTTGAGCGCCTCATAATCGGAGGAGTCGACCGGATAGACCCCGGAGAAGACCATGGGCCGTACTTCCTTGAAGCCGGGCAGGGGTTGCGGGCAGGGGTGCACGCTGTCCGTTATGGTATCCCCGATCTTCACCTCGCTGGCGGACTTCAGGTTGGCGATGACGTAACC
>DMYM01000160.1:8831-9029 GCA_003483645.1 Verrucomicrobiales bacterium | reverse complement strand
CATCTTGGGTGTGAAGTAACCGACTTCCTTTACCTCGTAGGTCCTTTCGGTTGCGAAGAGCTTGATGCGCGTGCCGCGCTTCATGGACCCGGAGATGAGACGCACGTAGGACACCACCCCGCGGAAGGAGTCGTAGATCGAATCGAAGACCGTGGCGCGAAGAAGGTTGTCCTCCGCCCCCGAAGGTGCCGGGATGCG
>DMYM01000160.1:8333-8498 GCA_003483645.1 Verrucomicrobiales bacterium | reverse complement strand
GCCACGACGGCTTCAAGGATCTCCTCGATCCCGATCCCTTCCTTGGCGGAAGCTGGGATAGCGTCCTCGGCCGGGATCGCCAGGATATCCTCCAGCTGTTTCTTGCATTTTTCGATATCGGCAGCCGGAAGGTCGATTTTATTGATGACCGGAATGATGACGAGG
>DMYM01000160.1:0-8090 GCA_003483645.1 Verrucomicrobiales bacterium | reverse complement strand
GACGATTTCCTCGATCTCCTCGGCGACCCGCTCGGGTTCGGCGGCGGGGAGGTCGATCTTGTTGATGACCGGAATGATGACGAGGTCCTGTTCCATCGCGAGATTCACGTTGGCGACGGTTTGAGCCTCCACCCCCTGGGCGGCATCGATCAGCAGGAGAGCACCTTCGCAGGCCGCGAGGCTGCGCGAGACCTCGTAGGAAAAGTCAACATGGCCCGGGGTGTCGAGAAGGTTGAGTTTGATGCGCTCCCCGCTGCGGGGCTGGTAATACATGGTTACCGGGTGCGACTTGATGGTGATCCCGCGTTCGCGTTCAAGGTCCATGGAATCGAGGAGTTGATCCTGCTTCTCCCGCTCCGAAATCGTCTGGGTGCGCTCAAGGAGACGATCGGAAAGGGTCGTCTTCCCATGATCGATGTGGGCGATGATGGAGAAGTTCCTGGTCAGTTCGATGGACATCCTATCCGGGAGACGATTGTCGCGGGGGACCTTTGCCCGCCTGGGGGGCGAAGATGCGAAGGAAGAAAGCGTGATTTCAGTCCAATAGCACGAAAAATGAAGTGATTGGGGGCCGGGAGAGCCGTCTTCAGGCCGGGAAGGATGGTTTCATCTGCAAGCTGCCGGGGGCGTGGCACGCGCTGGGTCGCCCGGTCATCGGGGTCCGGGGAAAGGAGGCGGGAGCCTTCCGGAGCGGTTGCGGTGGATGGCGTGGTCGGTCTTGTCGGCTGGGCTCTGATCAAAGGACGCGGTGCTTGGCCATGCGGGCCATGATGCCTTTCTGGATATGGAGGCGGTTTTCCGCCTGCTGGAAGATGGTGTCGGCGTGTTGCTCAAGGACGTCTTCGCTGATCTCCTTGCCGCGGTAGGCAGGGAGGCAGTGGAGGACGATATGGTTCGGGGCGGCGCCCTGGAGCAAAGCACTGTTGACCTGGTAGGAACCGAACTGCGCCTCCTTGCCGGTCTGTCCTTCCTGGCCCATCGAGAGCCAGGCGTCGGTATTGACCACATCGGCATCCGCGACGGCTTCGGCGGGATCGGAAGTGATGGTGATGTTGGAGGTGTCAAGCCTGCCGAGGAAGTCGGCCGGGGGTTGGCAAGCTTCAGGGGAACCGATTGTCAGCGAGAAGCCGAGGTGCTTGGCAGCCCAGCACCATGAGCGCGCCATGTTGTTGCAGCCATCTCCCACGAAGGCGATCTTCCGACCGTCCCAGCCACCCAGTTTCTCCCGGATGGTGAGGAGATCGGCGAGGATCTGGCAGGGGTGTTCGTCGTCGGTGAGGGCGTTGATGGTGGGGATGCCGGAGTAGTCAGCGAACTCTTCCACGTCGCTTTGAGCAAAGGTGCGAATGATCGCTCCATGCACCAGGCGCCCGAGGACGCGGGCCGTGTCCTTGATCGGTTCACCGCGGCCCAGCTGAATGTCATTGGAGCTGAGGAAAAGGGGAGAGCCCCCCAGTTCGCGGATGCCCACTTCGAAGGAAACCCGCGTGCGGGTGGAGGATTTGGAGAACAGGAGAGCCCAGACCTGTCCCTCCAGCGGAAACTCCTCGTGTTTGCCCCGGCGGGTCTTGAGGGTTACCGCATGGTCGATATACTTGACCATGTTCTGCGGATACATCGCCTCAATGGAGAGAAGGTGTTCCATGTAATCTGAGTATTCGGTGTTGGTGGGGACCGACTGCCGGGCCAGGGATGCCTGGCCCGGAGACGGGAAAGGGGGAGTTTGCCGGGGGATCAGGTGGGAGGCAAGGAAAGCGGGGAAAAATCCGCCTTCTCAGGCACAGACCCTGGTGAGGGTTTGACGGAAAATTTCGAGAGCTTCGCTGATCTCCGCGGTGGAGACCGTAAGGGGCGGCATGAGCCTTACGGTGTCGGGTCCGGCGGGCGGGGAGAGGAGGCCCGCGGTGGCCAGTTGCCTCGAGAGGTGGATGGAGGCACCATCGCCTTCAGGGGTCCTGAGGGCTCCGGGGTTGAGGCCGACCCCGAGGAGGAGCCCCTTTCCGCGCACCTCCGTGATGGCGGGATGATGCCAGGCCGCAATCGTTTCGCGGATGTTCTTCTCGTGCTCAAGCGCGCACTGGGGCAGTTCCTGGTCGAGGACTTCACGGAGAACGGCGAGGCCGGCGGCGCAGGCGAGCGGGTTTCCGCCGAAGGTGGAGCCGTGAGAACCAATTCCCATCAGGCTGAAAAGGGGTTTGTCGTCGGCGACGATGCGTTCGGAAACCCAGAATGCCCCGATGGGAAATCCACCCCCCAGGCCCTTGGCCCAGGAGACCGCATCCGGGACGAGACCGGGCTCGATGGTGCGCCAGCCCGCCATCTCACCCGTGCGCCCGAGGCCGCACTGGACCTCGTCGAGCAGGAGAAGGAGGTCATGCTCCCGGCAAAGCTCCCTGATCCCCTGAAGGAACTCCCCTGTGGCAAGGTGAATGCCTCCTTCGCCCTGGATCGGTTCCAGGAGGATCGCGCAGGTTTCGGGCTGGATGCTGGAGGCCAGGGAGTCGAGGTCGTTCAGTTCGAGATGGCGGAAGCCGGGAAGGAGGGGATCAAATCCCTCCTTCACCTTGTCCTGACCGGTGGCGGCGATGCCCCCGAGGGTGCGCCCATGAAAGGATCGGTGGAAGGTGATCACTTCGTAGCGCGCCCGGCCTTCGGCATCGGGGCGGGCATGACCGAAGCGGCGCGCCAGTTTGATGAGGCCATCGTTGGATTCCGCTCCCGAGTTGCTGAAGAAGACGCGCCCGGGCAGTTTGAGGCACTCCTCCACCAGGCACTTGGCGAGTTCTGCCTGCTTGTCGATCTGGTAGAGGTTGCAGCAGTGGATCAGCTCACCGGCTTGTCTGGCAATGGCGCGCGAGAGGGAGTTCTCGCCGTGCCCCAGGGTGCAGGTGGCAAGCCCGGAGCAGAAGTCGAGATAGCGCTTCCCGTCTCCGTCCCAGAGGAGCGTGCCCTCGCCCCTCACCGGTGCCACGGGGAACTGGGCGTAGGTCGGGAGGACGTAGTGAGCGAGTTTGTCGGCGGTGGTCATGAGGCGAGTGGGTCGAAGGTCAGGAAGTAGAAGGCCGAAAGTCAAGGATTGTGGAGCTGGCGCGGTGCCTGAAGGGTGCCGCGACGGCTACCGCGTGATTTCCGTCCCGATTCCTTCGGGAGTGAAAATCTCCAGCAGGATGGTGTGCGGAACGCGTCCGTCAACGAAGTGGACCTTGTCGACACCCGCCTGCAGAGCTCCGATGGCGGAACGGACCTTCGGGATCATGCCACCGGAGATGACACCGGAGTCGAGGAGGCCTTCTGCCGCCCCGGGAGTGACCGAGGGGATGAGGCTGGCGGGGTCCCCGGGGTCGGCGAGGAGGCCGGGGACATCCGAAACGTAGACCAGCTTGGCGGGTTGCAGGGTGCAGGCGAGAGCCGCGGCGGCAAGATCGGCGTTGATGTTGAGGGTCTTGCCGGTGTCGATTTCCTGACCGAGTGGTGAAACGACCGGGACAATCTCGGACGTGGTGGCGTAGAGGACATCGTCGGTGTGGCAGGACTCGACCTCTCCCACTCGCCCGATATCGACAGGTTCTCCATCCTCTCCCTCTCCCTGGATGCGCCTGGCCTGGAAGACACCGGTTCCGGGAATGCCGGTGGCGCGTCCTCCGTGCCGGTTAATGAGGTCGACAAGTTCGGGGTTGATGGTGTTGCCCAGGGTTTCCTCCACGGTGGCGATTGCTTCGGGGCTGGTGACGCGGAGTCCTCCCAGGAATCTGGCCTCGAGGCCGGTTGCTTCCATGGCGGTTGAGATCGCCTTGCCTCCTCCATGGACGAGGACGGGATTGATGCCGGCCACCTCGAGAAAGACGATGTCGCGCATGAGGGAGCTCACCAGGTTGGGATCGTCCATGGCGGATCCCCCGATCTTGATGAGGAACGTCTTCCCCCGGAAGCGCTGCAGGTAGGGCAGGGCTTCAAGCAGGGTGGCGGCTTTGTCTTTGGTGGTCAAAGGAAGGGGACGGGAAAACTGGATGGTCCCGTCGGTGCCGGGCGCGGGCAGGAGGAATCGGGAAACTGGGGTATGGGAAAGAAGGACTTAGGGGCGGGTCGCCCGGGCGGAAAGTGGAAAATGCATTAAGAGCCCCTAATCGGTCGCGGTGGCCGGGACAGGCTCCGCATTCCGGTTAGGATCCCTGGGTTCGCGTCCGGGGAGGTAGCGGGCCATGCGGGTGGCCAGGATCCAGCCGGTCAGCACGGTGGCGACTGCAGGGGCGAAGGGGGTCCACTTCTGCGAACCGAGGTAGAGGGCGACTAGAAGGACGGGGAGAGCGACGAGCAGGGCGAAGTAGGAAAGGTGGCGGAAGAAACCCGGCAGGCCGAGCAGGAGGGCCGCAATCACGGCGATAATGCCGAGGAGGGCGACTTCCTCCATCACGCCCAGACGGTGATGGGTCTCCACGCCCTCGGGACGGGGAAGCACATCCAGGGAGCTGACGATCTTCTGCAGGTGAAGGCTTTTTCTCCAGGGAGAGGGATTGTCGCGGCTGGCATCGGTAAAGAGAACACAACGCGGGATGGTATTGGTCTTTTCCTTGATCGCCTCGTGGGTGTTCCCGATCTGGCTGGGGCTGTAGGCCTCGATGGCGAGGAGTTCGATGTGGGCGGGGTCCTCGATGAGTTCGATCTGCAACTCGCCAATCTCGTTGATGGGAATGAGGGGACCGTTGCCCAGCCGGATGTGATGACCGAGCTGGATGTGAACCTGGTCGGGCGAAACGTTGGCCTGCGCCATGGCCACTGCGAGGGGGAAGGAGGGGATGAGATAGTCATCCCAGCGCAGGATTTCGGGCCGGGCCTCTTCGATGCTCTCCTGCAGCCGGAAGGAGAACTGGACGTTGGACGCCGGGGTGGCGGAGGGAGGGAGGAGGACGCGATTGACTCTGACGAGTCGACCGGTCTCGCCGGTTACGTTGGAGAGCGGAATAGCGCACGCCTGCAGGTAGGTGGGGATCGGCTGGCCCTTGGAGGGGCGGTGGAGATCGACGGTGAGGATGACCGTTTCGAACCGGGAAAGGGCCGTGTTGAGGCTGGCGAGACGGCCGAGGTGGGCGATCCCTTCCCCTTCCCAGGTGAGTGGTTCCTCGATGGCGGCCACGCGGCAGCCGACGTCGTGCATGTGGTTGAGGAGACCCCACCAGTCCTCCGGCTCCAGAGGGTAGTGGAGATCCTCCGCGGCCTGCTCGTCGATCTTGACGTGAAGATAAGGCTGGGCCGTGCCCTCGACGAGAGGCCGGACGAGGCGGACGCGCGGGGCCGGCTCTGATGCGTCGATCACAAATTCCTCACTTTCGCGGGACCTGGTGAGGAGTCGTTCAAAGAGGGCATCCTCTTTTTCACGCAACGGTTTCCAGTCGTCCGCCAGAAAGGCCACGCATACCCCGGCCTCAAGGGCGAGGAGGGCGAGAATGAGGCGGACGAGCCAGGGAGTCATGGGAGTGCTCGGCGTTCAGGACGCCGTGTTCGGTGGAGAGGCGGGAGGGGGCAGTGTGAAGGCTGAACGCGGAAAACTGAATTCTATTCCTCCATGGCGCTCTCCAGGACGGGGCGCAGGGGTCCCTCGAGCGGGGTATTCTCGACCTGTGAGAGGAGGAGCCTTGCCCCGGTGGGTATGTGCTGGGCGTACCAGTCGATGTGCTGTTCGTGCAGGATGTTGGCGTAGGCCCCGAGAGCCTGCATGAGGCGCTGGGTGGCGCAGTCGCGCAGGAGCTCGGGGACGGGGCGCTCCTCGGCGATGTCCTCCCAGAGGTCGAGGAGTTTCTCCTGCTCTTCCTCGGAGTGATCGAGGTAGGGATCGTAGAGGAGGGAAGCGAGGTCGTATTCCTGGCGGCCGAGGCGCAGGCCCTGGAAGTCGATGAGCCAGGCCTTGCCGTCGTGGAGGATGATGTTCTGGGACTGAAAGTCGCGATGGACGAGATTGCGGTGAGAAGAACCGAGGTTCTCGCGCAGCCGGATGAGGTCTTCGTTGCTGCGGAGCTCGGTGCCGTCGAGGTCGAGGTGCTTCTCCACCAGGTTTTCGATGAAGTAATCCTGTTCCCAGGCATAGGTTTCCGGCCCGAAGGCAGGGGAGAGCTCGAGGTCCTTGGGCGGACGGGTGTAGAAGAGACGGTCGAGTTGTTCGAGCGCGCTGCGGTAGTAGGGTTCGCGCAGGTCCCATGGTTGGCCCGAAAGGGAGAGAAGGTCTTCTTCGCCCAGGTCTTCCACCAGGGCGATGTTGCGCCCTGGATTGTCATAGAGGACTTCGGGGACGTTGATGTGGTTCTTCTTGAGAAAGCGGGCGACGGGGAGGAAATAGCGGTTGTCCTTGCGCTCGAGCGTGTAGTGGATGCCGATGAAGGCGGGATGCCCCTCCGCCTTGAGACGAACGATGGTGCGCCCCGATGCGCCGCGTTTGATGGGCTCCAGGATGACGGTGTGGTTCGGATCGAGCTTGAGGTGAGCGCGAACCGCGGTGAGCAGGGTATCGGCGGCCATGAGGGGAAGGCTGGTGGATGGCGACGTCCCCGTCGCGGTCAGGTTGGAGTGATGGAGTGGACTTGAGACGGAATGCCGGATGATGGTTCCGGGCCCCAGGCTGGTTCGGTCTGAGGGGGAGCCGGTTCAGAGATCGGCGTTGTGTTGTGCGCCGGTGGCGGGAGTGGACGAATAGACGATGCAGTTTGTCAATTGCGCACCGTCCTCGATTTTGGCATCGGGCCAGAGAACCGAGGTCAGGATGGTCGCATCGGCCCCGATGGAAGCGCCCGGTCCGACCGCGGAGGCCTCCACCATGGCAGTGGGATCGATGTGGGCCTCGGGGTGGCGCAGCTCACCCAGCTCCCCGTGGTGGTGGGCATCGAGATAGGATTCGCGGGTGCCCAGATCGAGCCAGATCCCCTCGTCGTGAAAGGAGGCGCCCATTTCGCCATTGCGAATGAGGTCCAGGAAGGCGGGGATGATGGAGATTTTTTCGGCGGGTGGGATGTGCTGGAGTAATTCGGGCTGTGCACAGTAGACGCAGGCGAACTGATGCGTCCCGGGGGCAATGCCGAGCATGTTTTTGATGTCCGCGATACGTTCACCTTCGATCGCGATGTGGGGTTCGTCTCCGGTCGAGCGCAGTCCGATGGTGGCGGTTTGACCGGAGCGGACGTGGGTATCGATGAGGCGATCGATTTCCAGGGTGGTCAGGATGTCGCCGTTGCAGACAAGGAACGGTTCGTCCCCGATCCAGGATTCGATGTTCTTGAGCCCACCTCCGGTTTCGAGAAGGACCGGTTCGTGGAAGAAGGTGAGTGGTGCATCTCGATAGGACCCGTCGGGGAATGCTTCTTCCCACTTCCCGGGCAGGTGGTGGGTGTTGATGGCGAACTCCTCGATTCCGGAGGCCAGGCAGTGGTCGAGGGTGTGTTCGATGAGGGGCCGGTGAAAGACCGGGATGAGCGGTTTGGGAAGGATGTCGGTGAGCGGACGCAGACGCGTACCCAAACCGGCTCCGAGGAGAAAGGCTTTCTTGATCGGTACGCTCACGAGAGGAAGGGGGGGGAGGGTTGGGGAAATGGTTGCAAGTTTTTGTGCGCCTGGTTTGTCCTGCCGGGGTTCTCTCCCAATTCTTGGGGAGAAATAGATCTGCGCGGAACCTCTCGATGTAGACTAACCTGCGCTCTTTCAGGGAGAAGCCGTAGATCCAGGACTTCCTGGGTCGTTCAAATACCTCTCCTGAATCTGGCTGCATCGTCGCCAGGCCCGTCCCGTGTCCGGGGCCATTACTGAGGTCTCTGCCTGCGCGGTTGGCTGCCCCGTTCGGTCTTGCCGGGGTCCTCCGGAGTGAGCCCTACCACCAGGTCGAGTCGGGCGGTGAGTTCGCCAGTCTTGGATCCCTCGAGCGGGTTGAAGGGAATAGTGACGAGTTTTTGCAGCTTGGGATCACCGCCGCCGAGTCGCTTGTAGAGGAAGTCGTTGGCGTTCTGCTTTTCACCCTCGATGTAGAGCTGAGTGGTGAGGATGCGCTTGTTCCTGTGCGAGACTGCAACATGGATGTGAGGTGTGCGTCCGGGATAGGCAGGCGGTTTGATGGT
>DMYM01000072.1 GCA_003483645.1 Verrucomicrobiales bacterium | reverse complement strand
CCCCTACGAGAAGGGGCTTGATCCAAAGAAGGTCCTTTCGACCTTCCCGGCGGTCGACACCGTGGTTGATGGCCTTCAGTTCACCGAGGGCCTGGAAAAGATCGGCAGGGTCATGGACCGCGGTACGCTCATNNGGGAATCGAAGATCTGCTGTGGATGCTGGTGATGCATCCGGAATTCCAGTTAATTCAATAAACGCAAACTGTGCGAAACAAGCGAGATGAGTAATCCAACCAACCGCCGCGACTTTCTCTCCTCCGCCTCGGCTGCCACCCTCGGGGCGTTGGCGGCCGGTTATCCTGTCACCACCGCTGCAGCCAGGGCCAAGGCTGGTTCGCTCAATTCCACTGCCGATACCGTGATCGTGCTCTGGATGGGTGGTGGAATGGCCAGCACGGATACCTTTGATCCGAAACGCTACGTCCCCTACGAGAAGGGGCTCGATCCCAAGAAGGTTCTTTCGACCTTTCCGGCGGTTGACACCGTGGTGGATGGTCTCCAGTTCACCGAGGGACTGGAAAAGATCGGCAAGGTCATGGACCGCGGTACGCTCATCAAGACCTACCGCGCCGCCGACCTCGGTTTCATTCTTCACAGTCGTCACCAGTATCACTGGCATACCGCCTACGAACCGCCTCTCACGGTGGCGGCCCCGCATATAGGCTCCTGGGTCGCCCGCACCCTTGGACCACTTAATCCGGATCTTCCCGCTTTCATCGACATCGGGCAGACTTTTGACAGCGGTGAGAAGGAATCCCTCAAGGCCTTCCATACGGCCGGTTTCCTGGGCAGCGAGTTTGGACCCTTTTTCCTGGTGGAACCGGATCAGGCGGTGGAGGCCGTCAAACCTCCCCCCGGAATGAGTGATGAGCGTTTTGCCAAGCGTTACCAGGCTTACAAGAGGCTGCTCGCCGACAGCCCGATTCAGCAACACGGCTCCGATTACCAGCGCGATTCTCTTCTCAAGTCCATCGACAATGCGCACCGCCTCCTCTCCAGTCCCAAGGCGCGTAAGGCCTTCGACCTGAGCCTGGAACCCAAGGAGAGTTACGATACCTACAAGGTAGGGGGGCGCTTTGGCCTGGGCTGTCTCCTCGCCCGGCGCCTCACCGAGGCCGGCGCCCGGTTTATCGAGGTCACCCATGGCTATTACCCGTTCAAATACTGGGACACGCACGACAACGGGCATACCCGCATGAAGGAGCTCAAGCAGATGATCGACGCGCCCATCGCCCAGCTTGTTCTCGATCTGGAAGCCCGTAAGCTCCTCGACCGCACCCTCATTGTGGTGGCCAGCGAGTTCAGTCGCGACATGATGATGGAGGGCAAGCCTGAGAAGAAGGTCAAGGACCAGGTCAACGTGCCCCCCCGGATCGATGGTCTCCAGCACTATGGCATGCACCGCCACTTCACCGGCGCGGGGAGCGTTCTCCTCTTTGGCGGGGGTGTGAAGAAGGGATTCGTCTATGGTGAAACTGCGGACGAGCGCCCTTGTACCACCGTGAAGGACCCGGTAACCACTCAGCAACTGCACGCCAGTATCTACCGGGCTCTTGGGATCTCCCATGACCACCACTACACCGTTGAGCAACGCCCCTTCTACGTTACTCCGGATGGGGTCACTGAGCCGATCATGGAACTCTTCGGGTAATCCCGGTGCCGTGCGATAAACTCCTTGTCGGACCGCTCTGCGTTCCTACCGTAGTCATCATCATGCTGAAAAAATATTCACTCGCCCTTGCCGCTTTCCTGGTTCTGCTCAACGCCGCCTTTGCCCAGGAAGAAAGTCAGGAACTCTATGCCAATGGGGTCATCGACCTCGGGATTGTCGTCCGGGATCTCGAGCGATCGGCCAAGTTTTACACCGAGATACTCGGGCTCAAGGAGGTCAACGGATTCAAGGTGCCGGGGAAGGTGACGGGGGACTTCGGGCTCACCGACAACCAGGACGTCACCGCGCGAGTGTTTGTTACGCTGGATGCCAGTGGGAAGCCTTCCACCAAGCTCAAGATGATGGCCTTTCCCAAGGCCCAGGGTAAGGCCCCGGACCAGAAATACATCCACAGCACCCTCGGGGTCTCCTACCTCACCCTCTTCGTGACCGACATGGACGCCATGATGGCACGCCTGAAGAAGGCCGGGGTGAAGACCCTCGGGAAAACACCGGCTCCCATCGGTGGATCCAACCGTCTGACCGTTTTCCGTGATCCCGACGGCAACTTCATTGAGCTCATTGGCCCCTCCAAGCAGGGCGGGTAGCCGGGTTCTTCTGCCAGGCGCCATAGCTTCCGGGGGAGGATGTTACCTCAGCAGCTAATTTGAATCCCCGGTCACTCTGGCAGGGCGAAGGCCACCAGCATGCCGCCGCGGGGACGGTTGGATTTGCCACCTCCGGCAGAGATGACGACGAACTGGCGACTGTCCACCATGTAGGTGCTGGGCGTGGCGTTACCCCCGAAGGGAAGCTTGGTTTTCCAGAGGAGTTTCCCGGTCTCCTTGTCGAAGGCACGGAAAGTTTCATCGGCGGTCGCTCCAATGAAGAGAAGACCACCGGCGGTCACCACCGGTCCTCCGTAGTTTTCGGTGCCGGTGGGAGGAATGCCGCGCCGGGTGAGTTCAGGATATTCGCCAAGGACAACCTTCCACTTGATTTCGCCGGTATTGAGATCGACCGCATTGAGGGTGCCCCAGGGCGGTTTGATGGCGGGGTAGCCT
>DMYM01000494.1 GCA_003483645.1 Verrucomicrobiales bacterium | reverse complement strand
TCGGTCTCCAAAACCGAGGGTTGTGAGTTCGAGTCTCGCCTGTCCTGCCAGCTCCCCCTCAGCAATCAGTCACCCATGTTGAAGAAATTTTCCACCTTCGTCGGCGAGGTCAAAGGCGAACTCCGCAAGGCCTCCTGGCCCTGGGATCCCGATCCCAAGGTCAAGGGCTTCAAGAAATACAAGGAGCTCATTGATTCCACGGTGGTCATCCTGATCGCAATGATCCTGCTGGCTGCCTACGTGGGGCTTTGGGACCTGGTCCACCGCGAGGTCGTTGATTTTCTGACTCAACTGGGACGCTGATCGATCATATGCCGACCATTCCCCCGCCAAACCAACAGTGGTACGTGGTACACGTTCTCTCCGGGCAGGAGCAGAAGGTGGCCAAGAGAATTCGTGCCCTGACCGAACAAGAGGAACTCAAGGACAAGATCTACGAGGTCCTCGTGCCGACCGAGATGGTGTCCGAGGTCCGGCGTGGCAAGAAGACGGAGACCAAGAGAAAGTTCTATCCCGGTTATATTATCGTGAACATGAACCTTCTCACCGAGGACAACGGCCTGGTGGAGGACACGTGGTACTTTATCAAGGAGATGGAAGGGGTGATCGGTTTCGCAGGGACCAAGGACCGCCCCATCCCCATGAGGCAGCGCGAGGTGGAGAGCATGCTGGCCCAGATCAAGGAACGCGAGGATAGCGTGCGACCGGCCATCAGCTTTGAGGTGGGCGACACCGTGAAGGTGGCCGACGGTCCCTTTGAGAGCCAGAACGGGATCGTGGAGGAGCTCGACGAGGAGAAGGGTAAGCTGCGCGTGGCGGTCACCATCTTCGGTCGCTCCACGCCCGTGGAACTCGAATTCTGGCAGGTCGAGCGGGAATAACCCGGTCGAAGCAGGGCCCCGGCGTCGGGACAACCTCCAAATATATTTCAACCTCCTAATTTTCACACCCCACTCACCCCATGGCAAAAGAAGTCAAAGGCACCCTCAAGCTCCAGATCCTGGCCGGACAGGCGAATCCCTCTCCTCCGGTCGGCCCGGCTCTCGGTCAGGCTGGCGTGAACATCATGCAGTTCTGCAAGGATTTCAATGCGGCCACCAAGCAGCAGGCCGGCGATCTCCTCCCCACCATCATCACCGTCTACTCGGACAGCAGCTTTGACTTCGTGACCAAGCAGCCGCCCGCTGCCGTGTTGCTCAAGAAAGCCGCCGATCTCGCTTCCGGATCGGGGGAGCCGAACAAGGAGAAGGTCGGTTCGATCACCAAGGACAAGCTCATGGAGGTGGTGAAGATCAAAATGCCGGACCTTAACACGGACGATCCCGAGCAGGCTGCCAAGATCCTCGCAGGAACTGCCATGCAGATGGGCCTCGAGATCGAGGGGATGTGATTTGCCCACGGGTTCCAGATTTCCAGGAAGAAACCAATAGACCAATAACCGCAGGAGGATCGGATCCGGTCCATTCGCACTGCAACCAGAGCAATGGCAAGTAAACGAAGTAAACGATACCAGAAGGCCGCGGAGCTGGTGGAAGACCGCCCCTACGCCCTCGCTGATGCGGTGGGAACACTGAAGAAGTTTCCGGCCCCCAAGTTTGACCCCACCGTGACGCTCTCCTTCCGACTCGGGGTGGATCCCAAGAAAAGCGACCAGATGGTGCGCGGAAGCGTGACGCTTCCGCACGGAACCGGGAAAAATGTCCGGGTGGCAGTCTTTGCTCAGGGTGACGCTGCCAAGACGGCCAGCGAGGCAGGTGCCGACCATGTGGGCTTCGAGGATCTTATCAAGAAGGTCCAGGATGGTTTCACGGATTTCGACGCGGCCATTGCCACGCCCGATGCTATGGGCGAAGTGCGCAAGATTGCCCGGGTGCTGGGACCGCGCGGTCTCATGCCAAACCCCAAGACCGGCACGGTGACCGAAGACACCGCCACCGCGGTGAAGGCCGTGAAGGCGGGCAAGGTCGACTACAGGCTGGACAAGAATGGCAACATTTCGGCAGCCATCGGCAAGGCCTCCTTCTCCGAGGAGCAGCTGGCGGAGAACGCCTCCTCCCTCATCGAGAGCGTGGTGAAGGCGAAACCCGCCTCCGCCAAGGGAAACTACATCGAGAACGTTACCATCGCAGCGACCATGCTCCCGGGCCTGAAACTGGAGAACGTTGTAGCCGCCACCGAATAAGATCATGAATCCCGATAAACAGATTATCGTCGACGAATTACTGACCCGGGTGAACGGCTCGCCGTTCCTGCTGGTGGTAGACTACACCGGGATGGCGGTCCCCGAGTTCAATGAACTACGCGGTCGACTGAGGGAAGGAGGGGCCGAGTGCCACGTGGCCAAGAACAGTTACATGAAGAGGGCTCTGGAGTCGGCCGGCATGCCCGGACTGGAGGAGGTCCTGCAGGGGCAGACCGCCTTCATCACTGGTGAAGAGGATGTGTGCGGAGCGGCCAAGGCAGTGAAGAACTTCGCCAAGGAGTTCAAGAAGCCCGAGGTCAAGGCCGGTCTCCTGGATGGAGAACTTCTGGATGCGGTGCAGATCAAGGTGCTTGCCGACCTGCCGCCGCGCGAGGTGCTCCTCGCCACCCTGCTGGGCGTTATCAACCAGCCGGCCTCCATGCTGGCCCGGGTGCTCAATGAGCCCGGCGCTTCCCTGGCCCGTGTGGTGAAGGCGAAGTTCGACCAAGGCGGCTAGGATGCCGGTTATCGGGAATCCTCCAACACTCCACGATTCAATTACTTCATCACGACAACAAATTTCAAAGGATAGCCAAGGCCGCATCCGCGGCGGAGGCTGGTAAACACAAATGGTTCCTCGTCGGATCGCCGGCTGGCGGTCTTAAACGACACGGAGCTCCGTAAACGACGATACCAAAAGACAAATACAATGGCTGATATAAACGCAATCGCAGAAGAACTCGGAAAGCTGACCGTGCTGGAAGCTTCCGAACTGGTAAAGAAACTGGAAGATGAGTGGGGCGTGAGCGCTGCCGCTCCCGCCGCCGCTGTTGCGGCCGCTGCCCCGGCAGAG
>DMYM01000077.1 GCA_003483645.1 Verrucomicrobiales bacterium | reverse complement strand
GCTTGTCTGGTGGATTACAGGGCGGAAAGATCCTCCGGAGGGCAGGGGGGAGGAGGATTGATTCCGGGAAGCGTGTCCTTGACGCTTGAAAAGTACTGCCATGGAACGATAACAGCTGGCCGTATGGCGGTTGGTGATGTCAGAGGGACCCTGCAATACGTTCCCATGTTCCGGGGGCGTACCTTTGTAGTGGTCCTCGACGAGGGACTGCCGGAGTTCGCGGTGGCAGAGGCCCTGCTTGATCTCAAGGCGCTCCAGGAGGTGGGAGTAAACCTGGTGATTGCCGTGGCGGGAGAGGAAAAGGGGGAGTCCGCGGTGGCGGATCGCGCGATGGACATCGAGATCAAGTTCGCCCGGGTGGAAACGCCGGATGAAGTGGCGTCGGTGCTTGAGCGGGGGCAGGCTGCGATGATGAGTTGCCGGGCAGGCGGTTTGCTGGGGGAGGAGATGAGCAGCCTGGGAACGGGGGTGGAAGCCGCCAAGTTGATCGGTCTGGTGAACGGGCCAGGCGTCTTGAGGGATGGCCAGCCCCTTCATGCGGTGTCCTGTTCAGCCCTGGCCGATCTGGGAGAAGCCTTAGAGGAGGGAGAAGCGATCGAGGGAGTTGGACTTCTGGAGGAGGCGGCAGCAGCCTGTCGGGCTGGTATCCCGAGGGTCCATATCCTGGACGGGCGCCGGCAGGGAGTGCTGGCCGATGAGCTCTTTTCGAACGAGGGGGTCGGGACCATGGTGCATGCCGACAGCTACCGGCAGGTGCGATCGCTGCGTGAGGACGATGTGCCGGAGCTGCTGGCCATGATCGGACGTTCCGTGCGGGCCTCTCACCTCGTTCCCCGCGATTACGATGAGATCCTGGAAAAGGCGGAGGACTTCCTGATTCTCTGTGTGGATGACAACGTGGTAGGCTGTGTCGCTCTGCACCGCTACAGGGAGCATCCTGCCGAGGTGGCTTGCCTTTACGTGAAGCAGTCCCACGAGGGGCTGGGTTACGGAAGGGCATTGGTGGAGTCTGCGGAGGAGAGAGCCAGGGGTCTTGGAATCAGCTCGGTGTTCGTCTTCACCAGTCGGGCGGTGCCGTTCTTTGAGAATCTTGGCTACGATTCAGCGTCCATGGAGATCGTTCCGGACGAGCGCGCCCGGAAATTCGAGGAGAGGAATCGCGGGTCAGAGGTGCTGGCCAAGGAATTGGCCTGAGCGATATTGCCTGACAGGGACCCCGGGCAACGGAGGACTTAGTTCCGGCTCGGATCATCGGAGCATTCCGCGATGATCCTGTGGTAGGTGGAGAGGTTTCGGAGGGTCTCGGCCCAGAGCGTTTGATCGTGGCTGTGGGCGAGAAGATCGGGAGTGGGCCTGGCGGTGATCCACGAGCTGTGGCGGAGTTCGCCTTCCAGCTGACCTTCCGACCAACCGGAGTAGCCGACAAAAGCGCGTACCAGGGTGCCGGGATTCTGGGCATGTTTGACGGCGTCGGGGGCCGAGATCCGGGTAGCAAAGCGCAGCCCCTTCTCCTCGGTCCACCAGAGAGCGGCAAAGGTGAGATGTTTGCGGGCAACCGGCCCACCGACATGAACATCAATCCGGGTGAGTGCAGCAAACTCCTCATCCTTGAGAAACTCGCCCACCTTGTGGCCGGAGGGATGATTGAGGATGAGGCCGTAGGCTCCCTCCTCGGCATTGTGTTCTGTCAGAAGGATCACGGAGTGCGGGAAGATGCCCTCGCGCAGGGTGGGATCGGCGAGAAGAAGCTGCCCCTGGAGGCGGATGGGTGATTCCTGTCTGGGGAGTTCAGCCATGGGGTGAAGTTGATGCCGGGAGGCGGCGGCGTCAAGGGGGGGTGAAGAATTGATTGATTTGCAGGTCAGGGAACCGGGAAGGGGATTTTGAGGTTCAGGAAATGGGGATTAGGCCCTAAAGAAGCGTCCGTGTTCGTTGATCACACCAGGATTTACGCAAAGGCGGGGAATGGCGGAAACGGCGTGGTCAGTTTCCGGCGGGAGAAGTATGTTCCGCGGGGCGGACCGGATGGGGGTGACGGGGCGGAAGGAGGAGACGTGATCCTGCGGGTCGACCGCCATATCGATAACCTGAAGACCTTTCACTATAACCCCCTTCTGGTCGCGAAGGACGGCGGGCACGGACAGAGCTGGAAGCGCCACGGCAAGAATGGCAAGTCGGTCATCGCCAAGGTGCCGCCGGGCACCCTGGTTTACAAGAGTCCGGCCCGGACGGTGGCGGAAGCGGTAAGGATGGAGCGCAGTGGGGAGGGACTCGATCTCGAACTGATAGCGGATCTGACTGATGAGGGAGAGGAACTCTTCCTTTGCAGGGCGGGGACGGGAGGTAAGGGGAACTGGCAGTTCCGCAGTGCCACCAACCGGACGCCGGAGGAGTTCACGCTCGGCACGGAAGGAGGTGAGGGGGTCTTTTATCTGGAACTACGCCGTATCGCAGATGCCGGAATGGTGGGGTTTCCCAATGCGGGCAAGTCGACCCTGACAAGCAAGTTGAGCGCGGCCCGCCCCAAGGTGGCCTCCTATCCCTTCACCACCCTGAATCCGATGGTAGGGGTGGTGGAGTTTTCGGACTTCAAGCGCTGCACCATCGCCGATATCCCGGGGCTGATCGAAGGGGCACATGACAATCGTGGTCTTGGCCATGAATTCCTGCGTCACATTACCCGTTGCGGCCTGCTCCTCTTTGTAGTGGACATGGCGGGGAGTGAGTGCCGGGATCCCATCGAAGACTTGGAAACCCTCCGCAAGGAGATCAAATTGTACGAGGAGGAGTTGTCCAAGCTGGAGTGGCTGGTGGTTGCCAACAAGATGGATCTCGAGGGGGCGGCGGAAAACCTGCAGAATTTTCGTGTGCGCTTCCCGAAGGTGGAGATCGTTCCCATCTCGGCGGAGTTTGAGGAAGGTCTGGAGGAATTGAAGGCGGTCTTGTGCGAGCGCGTGGGGAGGGGGGGACGGTGAGGAGTAGAAAGCGGGGGATGGACGGCCCTGGGAGCGCTCCCTGATGCCGCCAACCCAGACAGTCATGATCTTTGTCTACGGGACCCTGCGGAAGGGGGCCTCGAATCATTTCCGTCTGGAGGGTTCCAGGCTGCGGGGAGAGGCTTGGGGCCTGGGCCATCTTTACCCCATCGACTGGTACCCGGCCCTGCTCCTGGATGACGATGGTATTCCGG
>DMYM01000161.1 GCA_003483645.1 Verrucomicrobiales bacterium | reverse complement strand
GGTCCAGGTCTTCCTGAGGGTTTTACCGTATTCGATCTGGGCGACCGTCTTGCTCCGCAGGGTGACCTCCTGCAGTTCATCTTTCTCGGTCCAGTGAAAGAACAGTTCGTAGGGTTTGGCGGCGATGGTGGTCTGGTAGATTCCGTTCAATCCGGTGCGGCCTACCAGTCGATCATGGAGGGATTTACTGACTACCAGGCTCTCCCTGAGTTTCTTCTCCACGGTTCGGCGGTTGTCACCGTAGGCGAGGTTGTCGAAGGAGGCACCCTTGAGTCCGCCATGCGCCTTCGCTTCGCTTTTCCTGAGGTGTTCGCGGATCCAGGCCCGGTCACTGACGTGCAGGTTCTGCAAGGACACGGTGGCCGTCTTCTTGTCGAGCATTCGCAGAACCACGCTTGATCCATTGCTGGAGACGAACTCCGCCCGGAAGCTGCGGTTGCCACTTGCGCTGCGCCAGGAGCGCGACTCGGCTACCAGACGGGTTCCCGCTATGAGCGCCAGGGCCAGGATGAAGAAGGTGGTAAGCCGATTCATTAACGGGAGAAAGTTAGGGGGTCGCTCCTCAAGGACGAGGGAAATGGTTCTCCGAGCGGCCTCCCGCGGGGAGGGCAGGCTGCTACTGGGCCGTCCCGATCCAGGCGCTCACCGAGGAGTCGTCCCGGAGGAGGACGAGGCCATCGAACTGTGGAATGCCGGGAACCGGTTGGAAACTTTCGGGCTGCTGGATGGGGGGAGCATCGGTGCGCTGGCCGTTTTGCAGGTTGAAGCGGAAGACAGCCTGCCCCTTGTCGCCCTGCGGAACAATCTTAAGGAGGCTGTGCTCTCCTTCCCGGACAAGGGCACCATCCTTGTTGTAAACCTGGTTTGGATCCCCCGGGGCAACGATGAAGCGCTTCTGGGCGAGATCGGCAACGAGGACACTCTTGCGGCCCAGAATCAGGCGGTTGTTTTCAAGAGAGAGGGCGGAGAGGTCAAATTGGGAGTGGAGGCCCAGTTCAAACCGGTAGGCGGGATCATCGAAATGACAGACCACCAGTTTATCCCCCTCGTGGATCATGAAGTAGGGCTCTTTCATGTAGAGGACATGGGAGTTCCGGCGCACCAGGATGGCAGGGCTGCCATCCAGTTTATAACGATAGACATTGAGCGGTTGATTCGGGGTGGACCGGCTTTCAAAGACAATCGACTTGTCTGAGGCGTAGACGTGGTCCACCCGGGTCTGATTGACCATGAACCCTTCACCTACCGGCTTTCCCCAGTTCTGGCCGTCGTTGCTGACGTGAAGCTCGTATTCTCCGATCATGCCGTTGTTGTTCACGATGACAGCGGGCAGGTAACGAATAGCGCTGATGGTTTTCTCGCTCTTCATGTCAATGGTGACGGAGTGCGGATGGGGAGGAATGCTGCCGAGCCACTGGGAGTGCCACCAGGTGACCGGGTCATCGTCGATGACACACTGGGGCCTGGTGTCGTAGCGGGCCTTGGTCTCGGAACTGGTGGCAGTGGCCGACCAGCCCTGGCGGGGAAGGTTATTCCCGTTCTCATCGGCGACCTGCAATTCGGCCATGGAAGCCCAGCCGCGCCCACCGATATCGGACAGGGTGGTGAGTCGCAGGTAGCGGGCCTTGACCGGGTTGATGGCCACTTCGTAGTAGCCGCCCGCGACGGGTTTGGCATTGCGGGCATCGGCAGAGGTCTTGGTGGCTACCTTGCTGTTGCTGAGGGTGGAGCCCGTAGGGGGGTCCACCACTACATGGTTGGCGGAGCGCAGGCGGGAGACGAAGAAGATGTGAAGTTTGGTGCCGTCGGTGGCGAGGCGCATCTGGAATCCGTTGCCGAAGTTGCGTTGCCAGGCGCGGGCGCCGGTGCGCAGGTCGACCGCTACCACCCGGCCGACTGCATCGTGGAAAACCTGGGTGTTCCCGCAGTTGAGGGTGGCGTTCACCGGAGCATCGATGGCGTGTTCCCAGAGGGTCTTGCCGCTGGCGGCATCGAAGGCGATCAGGCGATTGACCAGGCCCGGGGCTCTGCCGATCGAATAGTCGATGGCAAGCAGGGTGCTGTCGATAAGATGGATCTGTGGATTGGGGCCATCGATGAATCGTTGCCAGAGGATGCGGCCCTGTGCGCTGAGGTCGATGCGCTCGAGAATTCCGCCGGAGAAGACATAGGCACTGCCCTTCAGGGGGGAACCGGCAGGAGGGAGGGAAATTCTTGCGTTGTCGCGGGGGAGCACCCAGGCACGGCTCAGCGGCAGGTCGAGCGGCTTGCGCCCGGTGGGTAGCGAGGCGTTGAGAGGCGCGTTGATCCGGCGGCCAATCGCCTCCGCTGGCTTGTCAGTGACCAGGAAGAGGTCTCGACCGTGCAGGGCAAAGGCCTGCGGTTTCTCGTTGGAGAGATGCCAGGGGCGGCTTTCCACTATCTGCCCGGTCCTGGCGTCGAGACGATGCAGTCCGTCAAGCTGTGCGAGGTAGACCGAGTTGTGAAGCGCAGCAAGGCGTCCTATCACGTGTTGGGCGGGCCGGTACCACCGGGCTTTCCCCGTGTTCAGATCCAAGCCGGCCACCAGCGAACGTCCGCGGACGATGAGAAGGTCTTCCACCACACCCACCAATTGCACCCCGAGGACGAGGGTGTTCTCCCACAGGAGGCGTCCTGTGCGTTGGTCGAGGGCGAAAATACGCCGGGCATCCCGGGGCATGCAGACGACCTTGTCCCCGGCTACGAGCGGTGGGGATCCATGGTTCAACACGCTCCGTTCGGCGGGAGGGATGGGAGTGTAGTGGTAGATCCAGTCGGTTCGCCCATCGCGGATATCGGAGCGCGCCACGAGACCGCAGTTGGAGCTGCTGTAGACCGCGCCCTGATGCACCGTGACCCGGTTGCCATAGATGGCAAATGCCGGCTGGCTGCGTTCCAGACTGGCAGTGAGATCGGACTCGTGGCCCGCAATGGCAATGGGTGCCCGCCATACCGTGCTGCCGAGGTCGGGATCGAAGCAGATCAGATTGAGTCTGCGCCCACGGCCCTGGGTGACATCATTCGCTGAGCTCCACTCGAGATAATAGAGAAGACCGTTGCTGGGCACAGGATCGCCGAGGGGGACGTTGAGGAGGCGGTGATCGCTGACATTGGCCTCGTCAGTCCAGAGGATGGCCCCGTTTGCGCAGTCGATCCCGGCGATGCCCCGCGGTGGTTGGGAGCTGAATCCCCAGCGGGTGAAGAGCCGGCCGTTGGAAAACTGCGGGCGGAAGAAGCCGGGGTGGTTGTTGTCGGGCTTCTGGTTGTTTGCCACCGAGGGAGGTTGAAAGCTGGTCCAAAGGGGCTGGCCGGGATCCTGGGCGTCGAAGAGCGCAAGCATGTCGCGCCCACTCACGAGCAGGTTGTTGCCGGCGATCGTCAAATCGATCTCGTTTGGTACCTGGCTCTTCCAGGGCGAGGTGGGTGGAATGCGGACGAGGCGCGGGGTGAATTCGGCCAGTTTTTCCGCGGTGGCCACCGGGGTGGTGGTTTGCAGAGGGCGATGGGTTTCGATGAGCTGCCGGCAGATTTCCGCGGCCGGGGTGGGCTTGCCGAGCCACCTCAATTTGCGGGTGGGATCATCCTGTCCGAGTAGATCTGCCGTGTTCCGGGGGTTTTCAATTTGGGCCCGCGCGGTCCAGATTCCCACTTGAGAGGCGTCCCGGGTCTCTTCGTTGGTGGCGTGATCCAGCAGATCCCGGAAGCTCCGCCAAGCGGCCTGGGAGCGACCTGCGAACAGTGCCCGGTTGGCGAGTTCGCGCAGGTTTGCCTGGGCGGAAGGGGCCCAGGGATAACGGCGGAAGCGGTAGAGGATTTCGGCGTCGGTCGGGTTGTCGCGATATTTCTCCAACTCGTAGCGTTGTTCCTGGGTCGTGCGAAGGTTTTCCAGGTCGGCCGCTGGTTGGCTGAGGAGATGGAGATCGAGCGCCCGAACCGGGTCGGTGAGCCCACTCTTGTCTCTCCACGGCACAATCTGCGGGACGGTAAGAGCCTTGGCCGCCACCCGGTCAATGAGGGGAGCGACGATGCGGGCCGAGCGGGTGGTCACCGTATCCCATTCGAGATCGGGATCATCGGGTTCCATGTGTGGCAGCGGGCTTCCCTTGAAGAGCGGCTGGATGGCGAGGGGAAGAGTGTGTTCGTGCCCAGTCCACTCCCCGGAAAATGCAGCCCATTGTTGTCGGATGACCGGATCGGGATGGTCGAGGTCCATTTCTTCCTTCAGGCGAGTGAAAAGAGGTTTGGCCTCCGTGGAGTTGAGGCGTCGGTAGACGTGGGCCTGCTGGATGCGCCAGAAGAGATCATGGGAGTTCTCGTGGGCCAACCGGTCAACCAGTTCCCTGGCTTCAAAGAGCCGCCGGTGGTGCAGGTGATGGTGGATCAGGATGGTGGCGGCATGCCTGAGGGACTGGTGATTGGCAGAAAGGATCCCTATTTGTTCGAGGGCACAGAGTTGACGGGCGGCCTGCTCCGCAGACGGATTCTCGGAAAAGGGCACGTTGGGCTGCTCCGCCCGGAGCTTGGCATCACTGCGACGCGACTGCTTGAGAATCTCGGCGAGCGCGTCGAGGGTGACCGCCATATTGCTCGGGTTTTGCGCAATCACCTGTTGCAGGTGGAGGTGGCCCGTCTCGATGTGGCCGGCCTGGTAGGCGTTGGCAGCCAGCTTGCGCAG
>DMYM01000390.1:3929-7429 GCA_003483645.1 Verrucomicrobiales bacterium | reverse complement strand
GGATCTCACTCCTTCGATTGACTGCCTGTCACAGTCTCAACCGGATCCGCCACAGACGATTTTCCGATCTCTGATTTTTTTGCCTCTTCCGACCGGAAAGGCCCGGCATTGCCTTAATTCTCAAATAAATGGTGTTTAGGATCACCGGAGGAGAGGAGGTAAGACAGGAGGTCCAGGATGTCGTTGTCCGTCATGGAGGAAAGGAGCCCGGGGGGCATCATCGAAATCCCGGAAGGCTCGACGGAAACGATCTCCCCGGCATTGATGCTTGTGGTGGCATTGGGTTGCATCATGTCGGTGGTGACCCGGTAATCGTCACCTTTGAGGTTCATGATCCGGCCCACCACTTTCCCGCCATTCCTGAGACTGAAGACGCTGGCACCGTACTGGTCACTGATTTCCCTGCCGGGTTCGACGATGGATTCGAGGAGATCGTGTGGGCTGAACTTGCCGGAGACCGCGGTGAGATCGGGCCCTACCGCCCCTCCCTCGTTGCGAAAGCGGTGGCAGACATGGCAACTGCCCACCCCGAACATCTTCCGGCCGTTGGCAAAATCGCGTCCTCCTTCCAATCCCGCGCCCAGAAGTCCCTGCAGATCTTCCATCTTCCAGGCCCTGATGAATGTCCGGGGCTCGCTGCTGAACTGGGGCGAGCTTTCCTCTACCCTGGTCTTGAGGATCCTGTCCAGTTCCGGGGTCCGTTGACCCGCGGGCAGGGAGTCCACGGCATCTCTCCTGATGTCTGCGAGGTAGGCCCTGAAACGGGGCCCCCCGTGGTAGTTCCCAGCCCGGACAAACCAGCGGAAATACCTCACCCGGAGAGCCGGGGTCCATCCCTCCTTCATAAAGCGGAGATTCATGGCATAGGTGATCTGCTCCTCCTGGCCGGTTGCGTTCTCAAGAAGCGCAAGGGCCCTGGGCACAACTGCGGGGGCCTCCAGGAAGGCCAGCAAGACGGTCAACTCACGATTCTCCTCGACCGAGGCCGTCGGGTAGATTCCGTCGAGCCACGCAAGGAGCCGTCCCCGGATCTCCCCCTGCGGTTTTCCCCCACGTGCCAGGGCCAGAGTCAGGGCACGCAGGAGGTTGAGCCGGTCCTGCTTCCCTCCGATTTCCAGGTAATCGAACTTGAGCACCTTGCCAATCACTTCTCCTGCCGAGCGCGGCCCGTCGGCGCGGGCCAGGGCGATCAGGCCCAGCGCCACCCGGCTGATGTCCTCCTCCCCGAGGACGAGAGCCTTCCACAGTTCCACCGGATGCTTCTCAAACACCGTCCGCACGGCATGCCGCAAGCCACGGTCATTTCCGTCCGCAATGCTGGTCCAAAGCCTGGCGAGATCCTCCGGGGTCTGAAGCCTGGCACCCTTGCGCAGGAGCAACTCCATTTCCTGGCGGCCCACCCTGGGAGAGGGGCGCGGGAGAGGGGACGGCCCGGACAAACTGACGTCCTCCTTCCCACGGTAGGTGACGCGATAGAGTCCGGACTGCACCCGCCGTCCCCCGATGGTGAAATACATGGCCCCATCCCCGGAATTGATCAGGATGTCCGTGAGGGGAAGAGGTGCGGCACTGGCAAACTCCTCGAAGCGGCCGCCATAGGTCGATCCCTTCTCACTGAGGTGCACGGCATAGAGCTTTCCGTAGGACCAGTCGCAGGCGAAGAGGGCCTCCTGGTACTTTCGCGGAAACTTCGCTCCATAGCCGAAACACACGCCCGTGGGTGATCCCGGCCCGATATCAACCGCCGCGCCAAAGGTATCGCGGTAGTGCTCGGGGAACTTGGCCGATCCTGTTCGCCAGCCGAAGTCGGCCCCGCTGATGACATGGTTGATGCGGGTGGGTCTGTACCAGGGGGTATTCAGATCCCCTTCCATGTCCGCGTCGCAGGTGAAGAGTTCTCCCTCGCGGTTGAAGGCGGCATCATACTGATTGCGGAAGCCGGTCGCGATGATCTCCCAGGTCTCGCCTTCGGGATCAATCTGCGCAATGTGACCGACCGGGGCCCTCGCCCCCTTCATGAAGTGCTCCATGGGTGGCAGGAGCTGGTCTTCGCCCCAGAGTTCTGGCACCCGGGAATGGGTGTAGTCCCCGGGCAACTGGGTCTGGTTTCCCAGCACCACCATGAGGCTCCTGCCATCGGGGGTGGGAAGAATGGCGTGCGGGCCATGCTCGCCTCCGGTGGCATCCAGCTCCCTGATGGTCACTACCTTGTCGAACTCGTCATCACCGTCTGTATCGAGGAGGCGGAAGACACCCGAACCGGTCCTGCTGCGGCGCGAATTGACCACCACGTAAAGGCTGCCAAAGGCATGGCAGAGCCCCTGGGCGTGCCCAATGGGAAGATCGATGGTCTCAATGGTGGCCGGATCGAGAGCCTCGTTGGCCGGAGGAGCGGGGAAGCGGTAAAGGCTGCCGTATTGATCGCTCACAATAAAGCGCCCCTTGTCATCCTGGCACATGGCAACCCATGACCCCTGGCGGTCCCGCGGGACCGAGTAGAGGAGCTCGACCGCAAAGCCCTCCGGCACCTTGATCTTCTCCACCGGGGTAGCCGTGCGCTGGGCCGGGAGAGGGACCAGAGTCAGCACGCTCAATAGGACGACGGAAGTGAACCGCTTCATCGGGAATTCAAATCTCAGACTTCAGATTTCCTGCTCCTGTTCCAGTTCAATCCGCAGCCAGATCTCCGCCAGTTCCTTATTTGTGAAAGAGGAGGGAATTTCGCCTTTCCACGAGTTGGATAAAAAAGCGCCCGCCCAGCGACCCTGCCGTCTCGATTTTCCGGAGCACCGGTTTTCCCGGACGCAGCCCTGCAGGTCCAGCAGTGAGATCTCAAAAACCCTCCTCTCCATTTGCCACTTGCCGAACTGCGTTCTGATCGTTCCCCTTCCAGCCTGTCCCACCTCCGCATGGAAGAGCAGTCTCCAGCGATCACCACCGAGCTCCTTGAGCGCGTCAGGGCAGGTGACGAATCGGCCAACCGGACCCTGGTGGAAATCCTCTATCCCACCGTACGGGCCAACGTCCGCAACCACCTGCGGAGGCAGGCTGATCACGACGACGTCTCCCAGGAAGTCTTCCTCAAGATCTTCCTCAAGATCGACCAGTACAAAGGGCCGCAACCCTTCGATCACTGGGTTTCCCGCATCGCCGTGACCACCTGCTACGACTGGCTGCGCAAACACCGTGCCCGGCCCCTGGTGGCGTATTCGGATCTCACTGAAGCCGAAGTCGAGATCATCGAGAAGAGCCGCCCGGCCACCACCACCGGGATTTCCGACACCCACCGGGAGCTCTTTTCGGGTCTCCTCGACAAACTGATCGCCACCCTCAACCCCCGGGAACAAATCGTGATCCGCCTCCTCGATCTGGAGGAACACTCCGTCCGGGAGATTTCTGAACTCACCGGGTGGGGCGCCAGCAAGGTGAAAGTCACCGCCATGCGGGCCCGTCGAAAACTGGCCGAACAACTGCACCGCCTGGAAACCAGCCACGAGCGG
>DMYM01000390.1:1145-3571 GCA_003483645.1 Verrucomicrobiales bacterium | reverse complement strand
AACTCCAACCAACTCCAACTAACTCCGACCCATGTCCGATCCTAACGAAGACAACCACTGGAACCGCCTGGTCGATGCCGCCAGGGACGCAGGGGCCACCACAGACGACGCCCGGGAGCAAAAGGCTCCCTCCGCCTTCGTCTCCGGCGTGATCACAATGCGGGAAGGACTATGGAAGTTTGCAACAACCGTGCTCTGGCGCCGCTGGTCGCTGGTGGCGGCCCTTCTTGCAATTGCGCTCTACCTCATCTTCTACTTTGTCATGAAATCAAATCCACCCGCCCGGGCTCCCGCCCCGGCGCCGCCCCAAACTCTTCCCCAACCTCCCGACCCCGAACAATGAAGCCAACCTTCAAAGACTACCTGAACATTGTCTTGGCCCTTCTCGCCATCTTCCTCTGTGGCTACGGGATCGGATTCCTGTTGGGTGAACGCAAGGGCCAAGGCAATCAGCCTCCCCCATCCGCTCCCTCCTCCCAGCCGGCCCCCACCGTCGATTGGGAGTCCTGGGAACGCTCCACATTCCAGACCATTGAGGGGGCCATTGGCGTGCTGACCCCGGAACAACGGCTATCCATTCGGCGCGAGGTCTCCGAGACCGCCAAGCGAATCCGAACCGCCCGGCAATCCGGTCGCAGGGAATTCCAGGCTCTCCACCAACGCCTGAAGCAACATCTCACCCCCGAACAGCAAACCAAACTTCCGGGCGCCTCCCCCAATTGAGGGAGAAATGGAATGAATTCACCTCCTTACCCTCTCCCGATGTAACCATGAGCAAATCACCCTCGTCAGCCCTTATAAGGAGACTTTCTGTCCCCCCCCGGGGGGAGAGGGTAGAGAGCTTCCCGTTTTCCCGCCTTTTATCATCAGGTCCCTAAATCGTTTAATGTTATCGTGTCAGTCATGAAACCCCTGCTCCTCCCACTGTTCTGTCTTCCCCTGTGTTGTTTCGCCCTGGGCGACGACATTGAATTCAGCTTGGAGAACGGACTGATTTCCCTGAGTCCGATAGGGGACGAGGACTCTGAGTGGCTTTTTGAGTTTTCCACGGACCTTCAGAGCTGGGATCAGCTCTACGAATTGCCGCCGGTGTTCCCAGGAGAGACTTCCACGGTGAGTCTGGATTTGCCGGGTGCGCAACCCCGTGGATTTTTCCGGGCCGTGCAGACCGAGGGTTTTTATGATCCGCGGTGCCTGCGTACCATTGAATTGACTTTTGAGGATACTGACTGGCTTCGCCAGTTGGTTGCGAATTACTCGACAGGGGAGGAAATTCCAGGGGGGATGCAATTCAGGGATGAGCTTATCGAGGGCGTGGGCGTTCGCTACAAGGGCAATACCTCTTATCAAAGGGTAAATGGAGAGAAGAAATCCATTAACCTGAGTGTTGATGCTGTTGCCGAGGATGCAGACCTGGAAGGTTATGAGACCCTGAACCTGAATAACGCAGCGGGTGACCAGACGCTTTTAAAGGAGGCGCTTTATTTTAATGCGATGAGGAAGTACGCGCCCTGTCCCAGGGCCGGGTTTGCGCAATTAAACATCAACGGGGAAAACTGGGGGGTTTATTCCAATGTGCAGCAGCAGGACAGCACGCTGATCAAGGACTACTTTGACAAAAACGATGGAGACCGCTGGAAATCTCCGAGCGGCAGCGGCAGCGGAAACGGAAACAACGGGGGTCCTGGTGGAGGCAGGCCTCCCGGCGGTGGCAGACCTCCCGGTGGTGGCAGGCCTCCCGGTGGGGGAGGCGGGGGTTGGGCCAGTGGAGACAAGGCTCTCCTCTACCTTGGAAATGACCCGGCGACCTACGAGAGCCTGTATGAACTGAAGAAACAGAACACGGATGATCCCTGGGGGAACCTGATGCATGCCACGGACGTTCTGAACAACACCCCGGGGGCGGAATTCAAAGACAAGATCGGGGAAGTGCTGGCGGTGGACAGCTGGCTCTGGTTCCTGGTGCTCGAGAATGTCTTTACCGATGATGACAGCTATTGGCACAAGGGTTGTGATTACATGATTTATTTTGAGCCTGAATCAGGCCGCATTTTCCCCATCGAGCATGACGGGAACGAGGCCTTCACGGCGAGGGATGTGCGCCTGAATCCTTTTGAGCAGGAGAACAACGCCAACCGACCGGTGATCAGCAGGCTTCTGGCAGTTCCGGAATTCCGGCAACGATACGTTGCCCACATGCGCACTGTGCTTGAGGAGGACTTTAACCCGGAAATCCTGAATGCCACTATTGACCGGTATGAGAAGGTTATTGAGTCCGCCGTGGAGGATGATCCAAAAAAGGACTTTTCCCTGTCGCAGTTCAGATCCGCCCTTGCCGCCCTCAAGGACTCCATTCAGACACGCCATGAATATCTGATCTCCCATCCCGATCTCTCAAAGGCTCCTCCGGTAATCAGCTCTGTTTC
>DMYM01000390.1:0-761 GCA_003483645.1 Verrucomicrobiales bacterium | reverse complement strand
GGGAGCTTCAGGTGAAGGCGTGAATTCCGTGTTTGTCTATTACACGCCGGAGGGGCGTATCGACCCCTACGAGAGTGCTGAGATGTTTGATGACGGAAACCATGATGACCTGCAGGCAAATGACGGTGTTTATGGTGCTTCCATTCCAGGGTTTCCCGCAGGGGAAAAGGTCTGGTATTACGTGGAAGCCAGATCGGCGAACGCCTCCAACACTGCGGTTTTTCACCCGGCCAAGGCGGAGGTTGCCCCGTTATCCTACCGGGTTACATCCCTCCCCTCGGATCAGGACTCACCCGTCATCATCAATGAGCTGATGGCCTCGAATGCAACCATCATCATGGATCCCCAGGGGGAATTCGATGACTGGATTGAACTGCACAATGTCACCGGCGATCAGGTGGACTTGTCCGGCTGGCACCTCAGTGACAACCCGGGCAATCCACGGAAGTGGGAATTGCCGGCCAACACCGTGATAGAAGCCAATGGTTACCTGATCATCTGGGCCGATGAGGACGGCAATGCCCCTGAGGGGCTCCATGCCAGCTTTAAATTGTCAGCTGATGGGGAGTCCCTTTCGTTAGCATCGCCAGACGGGGCGGATAACCACATCATGGATCAGGTTGAGTTCGGTCCCCAGGAGCAGGACATCTCCCTGGGAAGGATTTCCAGCGATGATTCCGCCTATGAAGAAAACCTTGTTCCGACGCCAGGCGGGCCAAACCTGTAGTTAGCTGGTCCGAATCCAACCGCAGGAGCCACTT
>DMYM01000106.1 GCA_003483645.1 Verrucomicrobiales bacterium | reverse complement strand
GTTCATTTCACCGAGGCCCTTGAAGCGCTTGATGCTCACACCGCGCCGCCCGATCTCGAGCACCCTTTCGAAGATTTCCGGGACGGAGAAGAGTGGAGCCACCGTCTCCTTCTCACCCTCCCCTTCCACGATCTCGTAGAGCGGCTGATCCATGGAAAAGAAGTTCTCCGTGTTGATCCCAGCCTCCTCAAGGCGCTCAAGGAGCTTGGCCACGGCGTGGCTCTCGTGCAGTTCGTAGCGGACCGCCCGCCGCGAGATCGTGTTGCCGTTTGAGGCCGCGATTTCCTCTTCCTCCTCCGCGGAAAGCTCCCCAAAGAGCCGCAGGTCACGATTGGAGTCCGAAAAAACGCGCAGGGCGGACTCACTGGCAAAGTAGTGGATGGTCTCCTCGTTTCCTTCCCGCACCCGCACCATGTATTCAGGGAGATGCCCTTCCTCCCGGGCGGCCAGGTAGTCGGCGAAGTTTCCTCCGTTACCCTCGATACTGCTCGAGTAGCGGGAGAGAATGGAGAGCGTGTCGAGAATCTCCTTGAGCGAATCCGCCTCGATGACTGCCTCTCCACCCGCCGGACGCAACTGAACGTCGTCGGCACCCAGGTCAATGAGGATCTTGTTCAACTCCCCATCGTCCTGCACATACTCCTTTCGCTTCTTGCGCGTCACAAGGTAGAGAGGAGGTTGGGCGATATAGAGAAACCCGTGCTTCACCAGTTCCGGCATCTGGCGACAGAAGAAGGTGAGCAGGAGGGTGCGGATGTGGGATCCGTCCACGTCGGCATCGGTCATGATGATGACCTTGTGATAGCGCACCTTCTCGATATTGAAGGCGCCTTCCTGGTCACCGTCCCCGATACCCGCCCCGATGGCGGTGATCATGCTCTGGATTTCCTTGTTCTGGAGTGCCTTATGCAGGCGGGCCTTCTCCACGTTGATGAGTTTGCCCCGCAAGGGCAGGATGGCCTGGGTCCGTCGATCACGGCCCTGCTTGGCCGAGCCTCCGGCAGAATCACCCTCCACGATATACAGTTCACTCCTGGCCGGGTCCCGCTCGGAACAGTCGGCCAGCTTGCCGGGCAGCCCACCGCCCGAGAGCGCCGACTTGCGTACGGTCTCCCGCGCCTTGCGCGCCGCCTCCCGCGCCCGCGCCGCATTGGCCGCCTTCTCGATCACGGTCTTGGCGATGGAAGGATTCTCATCGAAGTAGGTCTGCAGCCCCTCATAGACGATGGAGCTTACAACCCCTTCAATCTCGGTATTGACCAGCTTGTCCTTGGTCTGCGAGCTGAAACGAGGATCGGGCAGTTTTACCGAGATCACCGCTACCAGTCCTTCCCGCACGTCATCACCGCTCAGGGAGGGATCCTTCTCCTTGAGAATCTTGTTCCCCTTGGCGTACTGGTTGATGGACCGGGTGAGGGCGGTCCGGAAACCGGTCAGGTGGGTGCCTCCGTCGGTATTGGAAATGGAGTTGGCAAAACACAGTATCTGGTCGTTGTAGCTGTCGTTGTACTGCAGCACAACATCCACAAAGACGTCGTCCTTGGTCACCTTCCCGTCGTAATCCACCTCGATCTTCCGCCTCCCCCGCAGAGCAATGGGATCGGGATGAACGAGGGTCTTGTTTTCCCCGAGCTGGATGACGAATTCCTCGATTCCACGGGCGTAGAAAAAGGTCGTTGAGTCAGCACTCTCGGGGCGCTCGTCAACGAGATCGATGGTCAGCCCCGGATTCAGGAAGGCCAGTTCGCGCAACCGGGTCCCCAGTCGGTTGAACTTGAACTCAATGGTGTCGACAAAGATGGTGGCATCGGGAAAGAAGGTGACGATCGTGCCGGTCAGATCCGGATCCACCTCCCCGACGACCTGGAGCGGTTCGGTGGTCTTCCCGCGTTCGAAGGTGATGGAATGCACCTTCCCTTCACGCCTGACTTCCGCCTTGAACCAGTCCGAGAGCGCATTCACGCACTTGGCCCCCACCCCGTGCAGGCCACCCGAATACTTGTAGGCTCCCTGCCCGAATTTTCCGCCCGCATGCAGGTCGGTGAGAACCAGTTCCACCGCGGGGATCTTGAACTTGGGATGGATATCGACCGGAATTCCCCGTCCATCGTCCGAGACGGACACTGATCCGTCGACGTGGATTGTGACCTTGATACGGTCACAGAACCCCGCCAGGTGCTCGTCGATGGAGTTATCCAGCACCTCAAAGACGAGGTGGTGCAAACCGCGCTCATCGGGGTCTCCAATGAACATCCCCGGACGCTTTCGGACCGCTTCCAGTCCCTCCAGTTTATCGATCTTGGAAGCGTCGTATACCTCCTCTTTGGAGACCGTGATTCCCGGCTCTTCGGCCTCCGATTCAGCATTCGGCATAGGTGCGCCAAAGGTGGTCCAGAACCGGGGTTGAAACAAGATTCTTTCGCCTTGGAATGGCCCTCTGGAGCAATTTTTTTTGACCCGCTCAGGGCGTCAAAATGGGGCCCGGAAACGGGCTCAGCGGGACAGGTTTTCAATAACCTCTTCCTCCCCTCCCGGGGAAGGACCAGCTACCCCCTTTTGGGTGATCCTGATGATCGAAATGACGGCCGCAAGAGTCAGCAAAAACGCCAGCACCAGCTTGATTATGGCCATGGAGCTCCTCTTTTCCCGGTAGCTCCTCGAAAGCGCCGTGACTGGATCGAGGGGGTGATCGGTCCTGCTCCGGACCTCGTGCTGCGCCTTGGCCTGCTGTTTCCTCCTTTTGCGCCTGCGCCTCACCTTGCGAACACGTCCGGCTCCCTGCTCTGCGAAAGGCGAAGATTGCGCCCCGGGGAGCTCCTCCTGCGGCAGGGAAGGCTGTCCCAGGCCGGACCTTTCACTCTCCTTCACCCCTGGCTCCTCCTCTCCATGGCCGGACTCGCCTTGTGCCGAGTCGGCCGGGCTCGGTTCCGGCTGACGGGCCCGTGAAGATGTCCGCGGCGCCGTAATCATCCTGCGGCATCCCGGACAGGGACCACTGACTCCCGCCAGCTCGGCAGCTACTTCCAGCAGCATCTGGCAGGATGAACATCGAAAACGGAGAGGCACACCGACGGTAGATTGCAGGGAAACTTCCCCGGTTCTCTCCTGCTGCTGCCCCTCCGAAATCACCTGTCTGAACCAGTCTACAACTCCAGAAGGGCTCTTTGCCAACCCAGAAGGTGTTCGGCAGGATCAGCTTCCAAGGCGATTTGCTCGAGAGCGGCCCGCGGAGCGATCACCGACGACTCGATTTCCAGGGACTCGGCGGCCTTGTCGCGCTTCCTGGTCAGAGCCTCGTAGCGCTTCTCCTGACTGCTGTTCCAGCGTTGCCCGGTCCCTTTCGGGCGCTCCGGCCACTCCGACCGGGGAATCTGGCGGGCTTCCTCGATGGCCTTCTTCAGGCGTCTGGCGCGACCACCTTTCACATTTCGCGGTGTTTCAGGTTTCTCTCCCCGCACCAGTGACTCCGCCCACATGATCAGCTGCTGGTTTCGCGCCACCATGAAGGGAGGGCGGTCCCACTGCCGTGCCTCCCCATCGCGCCAGTTCCAGAGCGCCCGGAGCAGGCACAAGGCCTGGCTGTCAAGTTTACCCGCACCGCGAATACGCCAGGGGTCCTCACGTTCCACGTCGCGCTCCATGACCCGATCCATGGCGGACCGGCAACTCTC